>CAISDD010000095.1 GCA_903883985.1 uncultured Pseudomonadota bacterium
CGTCTCGCCGGTTTTACCCCAGTCAGCGCAGCTTGCGTTAGCCGACGTTTCATGTCGGCGCAACCCAGCACGGCCGTGGATGTTGGGCTTCCAGTCGTCAGCCCAACCTACGCTTGCTGATCTATCTCTTCGAAGAACTGAACCAAGCGTGGGCTGGACGCATGATCGATTTTCTGGTCCCTGCCACATAGTCAACGTCCTCGACGGGCCAATGCCAGCCACACAGTTTGGCAACTTCAAGCTCCGCTATCAGGAGATCCTGGCTGGGGCCGATGCCATGAATCCCGTCGTACCGAAATCGGGCAGACCAGGTCGGACCAAGCAAAGCCACGCCACCAACCTGATCTGGCGGTTGCGTACCTACGAGGATGACGTCTGGCGCGTTGATCACCTTGTTCCTTTTACCAATAACCTTGCCGAACAAGCCGTTCGCATGCCCAAGGTCAAACAGAAAGTCTCCGGCGGATTCAGAACCAAGAAAGGTGCCGATATCTTCTGCACCATCCGTTCCTACCTCTCCACCTTGCAAAAGCAGGATATCAACCTCTTTCACGCCCTCACCCAGACCTTCCAAGGTCTCCCGCCCCAGCCTCGATTCGCATGAGGCCACTGCTCAGCGAAGGCAGTTGAGTAGTTACTATTCCAGAAAATACTATGGCGTTGGTCTATCGTCCCCAATGGCCTTCAAAGTCGAACGAAAGTTGCCGCTGATGCCTGATGGCGAGCAGATAAATCGCGCCGCCAATCGGCGCGTAGAGCAGCAGATAATCCTTGAGAACGTACTCGCGCAGGGCATCTATATCGGGCGTCAGTGTCGACAACTTTGCGCGGAGCGCTGCCAGTGCATTGGTGGTCTCGACCGAGCGCGGTTGGCGGGCCAAAAAAGGCCTGCCCATTTCAGGGAAGCGCTCAAGGTTCGGGATCACCGTTTCAAGCAGTTCATCCAGCAAGCCGTCGAAGGCCTGCGGTGCTTCCACTTCGGTTAGGAAAAGTTCGATGCCTTCGAGGTTGCGCTCGAAATTAGCAGTGAATTTGACGACAGGTTTTATCGCCACAAGCAGACCCAGCCCCAACTTACGCGCTGCGGCGGCGCTTGATGGACTGAATCACACTGCGGGCGTCCTTCACCTTGCCAGCGGCAACGTCGTCGAGCCCCTTGGAGGCCTCGTCGATCAGCAGCAAGTGAATGCGCTCGCGCTCTAGCTGATGGTAGTAGTCCAGACGGCTGGCGTCGATCAGGGCGATATAGCTCTCTCCGTTCTTGGTGATGATCTTCTCGGCACCGCCCTTGACCTCCTCAGCCAGTTCGGAGAAGTTAGCTCTGGCGTGCGAGAGCGGGATAACGTCGCTTGCGGAAATACCCATGAGGGCCTCCTATGCCGCACAAGATGTGCAGTATTTTGTACATTATACGCTTTGACGATCAGAGGTAAAAGTAGAAGCTGCGCGGCTCTTCGGGGCGTTTGGCCAGAAAATGACGGAATGCAGATTGCCAGCGATATGGCGGTCCAGCCCGGCAAATACATCAATCAACGGGGTGTCGTCGCCGTAGCCGGGTAGGGTGAGCAAACGGCCTTCTCGTTTGCCCACGCGAACTCGCAACGGTGAAATTGGTGGGCAAACAAATAAACGTTTGCCCACCCTACACCTCTGCCCTCTCCCTTCACCTTCCGGGGGAAGGGCCGGGGATGAGGGCCTGCGCCGGCAGCTTAGTGAAGGCAAAATGAGTTACGCGACATTACTTATCGCCAGCAGCCTGCGCTTTGCTGGAACAACGGATGTACGAGTAGACTTTCGTCATGAACTATCCCAGGAGTGAGCCACCGGACCGCTTCACGAGACTCGCCATGCCATCCTCCTGGTGGCAAAGAGTGAAATCACAGTGGCCATTAGTGGCCGCAGTCATTGTGTCCATGTGGGCCTATATGCTTTTTGAACTCGCGGGAAGCTCAGGTACGAGAGGCTTTGTGTAGGTTTGTGTGGATGTGTGTAAAACATGGATATTGCTCTATCGCTGCGTATCGGCGTCGATCTCGGCGGCACGAAGATCGAAGTCGCAGCCTTCGACCCGGCTGGCCAGATATTGCTGCAGCACCGCTCCCCCACGCCGCAAGGTGACTACAACGCTACCCTGGACGCGGTGGTCGAGCTGGTATTGGCGGCGGAGGGCGAACTGGGCACATCCGCCACGGTAGGCATCGGCATCCCCGGAGCGGAGTCGCGCGCTACCGGACGAATCAAGAACGCGAATTCCACTTGCCTGATCGGCCAGCCGTTGCGACTAGACCTGGAGGCGCGCCTGCAACGAGAAATCCGCCTGGCCAACGATGCCAACTGCTTCGCTCTGTCCGAGGCCATCGATGGCGCGTCGGCGGGTGCCGAGGTCGTGCTCGGGGTGATCCTCGGCACCGGCTGCGGCGCCGGCATCGTGGTACGCGGCCAGGTATGGGTGGGTAGCAACGCCATCGCCGGCGAATGGGGCCACAACCCCCTCCCCTGGCCGCAAGACGACGAGTGTCCCGGCCCCGCCTGTTACTGCGGCAGACATGGCTGCCTCGAGACCTGGCTGTCCGGACCAGGACTGTCGAGCGATCTTGAGCGGCATACGGGACGCCGCCTGGGTGCCGCAGAAATTGCCATGCTGGACGACACCGACTGCAAGGCGGCGATGGAGCGCTACGAAGACCGCCTGGCACGGGGCTTGAGCCAGGTCATCAACATCCTCGACCCGGACGTGATCGTCCTGGGTGGCGGCCTCTCCAACCTCGCCTGCCTCTACGAAAACGTGCCACGCCGCTGGGGCCGTTACGTGTTTTCAGACACCGTGGCGACCCGCCTCGTGCGCCCCTTGCACGGAGACTCCAGCGGTGTGCGCGGCGCCGCCTGGTTGTGGGGCTGCGGAGAGACTCCGTGACACCGACTTCACGCCGCGCCCTGAACTCGATACCATCTGCGTCGTGAAAACCCCGTACTCCCCCCTCCTGCGCTGCATCTTCGCACTGCTCGCCCTGCTGGCGGCACTCCCCTGCCGCGCCGAAATGGTCGAGGTCAGCCAGCGTCTGCCTTCCGGCGCCGAGATCGTCAGCCAGCGCTTCCCCGCCGCTGGCAAAATCCTGGCTGTCTGGTTGACCGACGAACGCAGCGCGGAAGAAGAAAAGGCCGCCGCCGACATGGCCGCGCAGGGCACGGAAATCTGGCTCACCGATTGCCTCACCCCCTATTTTCTGCCGCTGCTACCCAGTAGCTGGAACCAGGTTCCGGTACGGGACATGAGCGACTGGCTGGAAATCCTGCGCCGCCAGAACCCGGAAAAGCGCATCGTCCTCATCGCCAACGGCCGAGTCTCGACCCTCGCCTTGCGTATGGCCAGCGACTGGCATGGCCGCCACGCCGATGTGGTGCCCAACCCTCTGGCCGGCGCCTTGCTGATGTGGCCGCTGCTCTATCAGGAGCTGCTGCCGGGGCAGGAACCGGACTACGACCCGGTGGTACGCCTAACCCACCTGAATCTGGTCATCCTGCAACCGAAATCATCCGCCGGTTACTGGTGGCGCGAACGCCTCAAGGGTTTCCTCGAGGGCGCCGGCAGCCGGGTCTGGATGAATGTGCTGCCAGGACTGCGTGACGGCTTTTACGGCCGCGGCGATAATACGCCTCAGGAAATCAGCGCCCAGGCTCATCTGGGCGAACTCCTGCTGGATGCCCTCAAACCCCTGACCGACCCTCTATGAAACGGCTACTCCTGCTGTTTGCGATCTGCACGTCCACGGCCCTGGCCGGTGAACTCAAGCCCATCCCGGAGAAACCAGCACCGGCGCTGGCGCTACCCCGGTTGGACGGGGGACAGGCACGCCTGGACGCCTTGCGCGGGAGCGTCGTACTGGTCAACTTCTGGGCAGTCTGGTGCCCGCCCTGCCGCAAGGAAATGCCATCCATGGCCCGCCTGACGAAAGAGATGGAGGCGCGTCCCTTCACCATCCTGGCCGTCAATGCGGGCGACAGTCCGGACGATGTCCGCGCCTTCCTGAAACAAATGCCGGTGAACTTCCCCATCCTGATGGATACCGAGGGTACGACGCTCAAACCCTGGCAAGTCTTCGCCTTTCCCACCAGCTATGTCGTGGACCGGCGGGGTCGGCTGCGATTGGGCCTGTTCGGCTCGATCGAATGGGATGATGCCGAGACCATCGCCAAACTGGAAGCTCTCCTCAGAGAAAAATAAGGTTCAGGGTTCAAGGAGAATTGCCTGGCCACTGACCACTGACCACTGTCCCCTAAACCGCCACCTGCGCCTTGATGCCGGGATGCGGATCGTAGCCTTCCAGTGCGAAATCGTCGTACCGGAAGGCGAACAGGTCGGTCACCGCCGGATTCAGACGCAGGGTCGGCAGGGTACGCGGTGAACGGACGCGCTGGGTCTCCACCTGCTCCAGGTGGTTGAGGTAGATGTGCGCATCGCCCAGGGTGTGTACGAGGTCGCCGGGTTCCAGGCCACTTGCGCGTGCCATCATCAGGGTGAGCAGGGCATAGCTGGCGATGTTGAAGGGCACCCCCAGGAAGATGTCGGCGCTGCGCTGGTAGAGCTGGCAAGAGAGTCGGCCATGGGCGACGTAGAACTGGAAGAAGGCATGGCAGGGCGGCAGGCGCATATTGGCCAACTCGCCCACATTCCAGGCGGAGACGATGATGCGGCGCGAATCCGGGTTATTCTTCAAGGTGTCCAGCACCTCGCCGATCTGGTCGATGTGGCGGCCGTCGGCGGTGGGCCAGGAGCGCCACTGGTAGCCGTATATCGGCCCGAGGTCGCCGTTTTCGTCCGCCCATTCGTCCCAGATGGAAACACCGTTTTCCTTGAGATAGCGAATATTGGTCTCGCCCTTCAGAAACCAGAGCAACTCATGGAGGATGGACTTGAGATGGACCTTCTTGGTGGTGAGCAGAGGAAACCCGGCCTGCAAATCGAAACGCATCTGATAACCAAACACGGAAAGCGTACCGGTGCCGGTGCGGTCATCCTTGGCGCTGCCGTGCGCCAGCACATGATCGAGCAGATCCAGGTATTGCCGCATCAGACGCCATCCTTCAAGAGGTGTTGGTAGACCAGGTTCATGATGATGAGGCGTTGCGATTGCTCGAGTTCAGTGAACTGGATGCCGAAGATCTTCATGGGTTTACCCTGTTCGTCGTCTTCCATCCCTTCGGAACGGATCACCACCAGAGTCTTCACGTACTCCTCCATATCGCCCAGCTTGACCTTGAACGAAAGCCACAGGGCATCGCCCTTCCGTCCGAGTCGCATGGGCGAGTACATCTTGGCGCCACCGACGCTGATATCCACCATCCGGCCCGCGCCGATCTGCCTGCCCTCATCGCCGTCCTGCACGGCGACGATGATGTTGGCCGGAGCGCGCATCGTCTTGCGGATGCGCATGGCCTGCACCGATTCCGGATAGGAGAGGTGCAGATAGGGAAAGGGCTGCAACTGCGACTTCAGCACGCGCGCCTTGAAGGCGCAGACATTAAGGCCAGAGAAGGCGCGCACCAGATAAGTTTGGCCATCGCGCACGAAGATCAGCTTGCCTTCAACCATTGGCGCGGTCACCAACACACTCCTGGGTTTCATCACCCCGATCACGTGCACGGTGAAGCGATCGACCTGGCCTTCCAGCATGGGCTGAAGCTGCAAGGCATCGCCCGGCATCAGCTTGAGCGCTTCGAAACTGAGACTCTCTTCCACCGGTTTTCCGGACACGCCCACTTTCTGCCGGTCGTCATCGAGCCGGGCCGCGATGATGCCGGTGCGCTCTCGTGTCCGCTCGCGGAACAGGCCCCTGTCCAACAGGACTTCAACCTGATTTTCCGAGGTGACCACCACGCCGCGGTTCATCAGGAGATTGTTCTCCGGATCGTAGACCGCGAAATTCAGGGGTTTTCCGATCTCAATTTCGGCCTTGCGTACTGGCACCATGTAGCTGTAACTGTCTTCGGCCATTCTATCTCCTCAAGTCCGCCGTTTCCCTGGGCATCCTGCTAGCGGCAGTGATACGCATCACACCCTCCCCATCCGCGCTCGCGGGTTCGCACGGGATAGCCAGCCACCCCGGCGCGCCACGGCTCAACCAGCGCATATTTCACTCTCGGCCCCCACTCTCTGCCAACGGCCATCCAGGAGCATTTCCAGTGGACGGTAGGCGCGTTTGTAAGCCATCTTGCGGCAATCCGCTATCCAGTAGCCGAGATAGAGGTAGGGCAAGCCGAGCTCGCGTGCCAGCCGAATCTGCATGAGCACACTGTATACGCCAAGGCTGCGCCGCTCCAGGCCAGGTTCGAAGAAGGTGTAAACGGCGGAGAGACCGTCCAGCAGCCGATCCAGCAGCGCCACCATGACCAGCTCGCCATTCAGGCGGTATTCGACCAACGCACTGTCTACCCTGCTTTGCAGGAGAAAGCTGCTATACTGCTCGCGGTCGTCCTGGTCCATGCCTCCGCCGGCATGGCGCGCCACTTGGTAACGGCGGTAGAGGCGATAGTGCGTCTCATCGAACAGCAGCGGTTTCAGGCGTAGTTCCAGGTCTTCGTTCCTGTCCAGGCAACGACGCTGTGCACGACCGGGCTGAAAGGTCGCCACCGGCACCCGGGTCGACGTACACGCATGACAATGGTCGCAATGCGGGCGATAGACGTGCAGACCGCTGCGGCGAAAGCCCCTGCGCATGAGTTCGTTGTAAGCCACCGTATCCACCAAGCCACCGGGTGCTGCCACCTGAGAGCGCGCCTGCTGCCCGGCGAGGTAACTACAGGGGTAGTTTGCCGTCAGATAGAACTGGAGGCGGAAGATGGGCAGTTCGGCCGCGAAGCTCAAATTTCGCCCCATGCGCCGGGCAGCGGGATCTGCTGCGTCCATTCCTCCAGCAGGCGGCGGAACTCACCGCGCGGAATCGCGCGCGCGCCCAGTGAAGCCAGATGCGCGGTCTTCATCTGGCAGTCGATGACGCCAAAGCCATATCGACCCAGGTAGGCGACCAGATGCGCCAGTGCGATCTTCGAGGCATCGGTCTTGCGGCTGAACATGGATTCTCCGAAGAAAACCCCGCCCACGGCGACCCCATAAAGCCCCCCGACCAGTTCTTCGCCGTCCTCGCCCGCCATCCAGGTTTCGAAAGAGTGTGCATAACCTGCCTCATGCAATGCGCCGTAGGCCGTCATCATCGGCGCGTCTATCCAGGTGCCGCCGTCCGCGCTGCGTGGCTCGGCGCATCCTTGCACCACTCGGGCGAAAGCCGTGTCCACCCTTACCTTGTAATCGGCATGCAGCAGCGTTTTCTTGAGCGAGCGCGAGATTTTAAATTCAACCGGGAACAGCACCATGCGCGGATCGGGCGACCACCAGAGGATGGGCTCGCCAGGATTGAACCAGGGAAAGATGCCCTGGCCATAGGCTTCGAGCAGCCGCGAGACGGTCAATTCTCCGCCCGCCGCGAGCAATCCGTTGGGTTCCATCAGAGCCGTCGCCACGGGGGGAAAAGACATGCCGGGGTGGAGCCAGGGGATCATGTCATCAGAACTGAAAATAAAGGCGGCCGTTGAGCCGCAATTCGCCGCGAACCCGCTTCCACTCGGGGAAAAGTAGCGCCACTTCGCGCCAGAACGCTGGCGAGTGGTTGCGCTGGCTAAAATGCGCGAGCTCGTGGCAAATCACATAGTCGAGCTGCTCCGGCCCTGCCTTGAGCAAGCGCCAGTTGAGGCTCACCACGCCTTTGGGCGAGAGGCTGCCCCAGCGCCCGCGCGCATTCGACAGACGCAGCGGTGGCAGGGCGCAGCCGGCGCGGGCGGCCTGATGCGCCAGGCGTTCACCGAACAGGACTCTGGCGCTGCGCTGATACCAGCGTGTGACCTGGGTCGGCGCCAGGTCCTGCTGCGCATTGCACAGCAGGCAATCGCCCTCCCGTCGCACACGCGCCGGACCAGGCAAATCGAGCAGGCGCAGCTGCAACTGACCACCCAGATAGGGCAGCAACGCGCCATCGCACCATTCGAAACGATGCGCGCGCACGGCCAACAGGCGCGCGCTTATCCAGTCGGCGTGTTTCTGGAGAAACCCGTGGATGTCGACGACCCCCAGACGCTGCGGCGCGTTGACCACCACCTCCCCGGCATCGGAGACCCTGACGGCCAGGCTGCGGCGGCGTGGGCTGCGACGCAGCAGGCAATCCAGCGATTGCTCTCCCAGGCTGACGAGAAACCGTTCCTCCCGTATCGGGGAAGGTCCGGACGGCTTGCGGGAAAAGGAAAACACGGTTCAGGTCACGGAATCAGAGGCGCTGCATGGCCGCTTCGATCCAGGTTTCCGCTTCCGCCAGCACCTGGGCCGGTTTCTTCCCTGTGGTCGAAATGCAAGGGCCGATCAGTACGGTGATTTCGCCCGGAAGCTTGAGGAAGGCATGCTTCGGCCAGCAACGCCCGGCGTTGTGCGCCACCGGCACCACCGGCGCACCGCAGCGGGTGGCCAGCCAGGCGCCACCGACCTGGTAGTCGCCCTTCTCGCCCGGCGCCATGCGCGTGCCCTCCGGAAACACCAGCACCCAGAAACCCGCGTTCAGGCGCGCTCGCCCCTGACTCTCCAGTTGCTTCAGCGCCTCGCGCCCGGCGCCACGGTCGATGGCGATGGGCGAGAACAGCGCCAGCCCCCAGCCGAAGAAGGGAATGCGCAGCAAACTCTTCTTCAGCACGAAGGACAGGGGCGGAAAGACCTGCTGAAAGGCAATGGTCTCCCAGGCCGATTGATGCTTGGACAGCACCACGGCCGGCTGCGATGGCAAGTTTTCCAGGCCTTCAACGCGGAAATGGATGCCAACCACCCAGCGCGCCAGCCAGATCACCCCCCGCCCCCAGAGGCGGATGAAACGATAGCGCGGTAGCGCCGGCACAGGAGCTGCCAGCAAGATCAGGAGGCTGAAGGGGACGGTCAGAACCGCCTGGATCAACAGAAACAGCAAGGATCGAATGATTGCTATGGTCATAAGCGCCTGCTGATCACGCCACTTCCGTAAGTATGGCCTGTACGGCGGCTGCCAGGTCCTCGTAGACCGGTGTGCCTTCGGGCATCTGGCCGCCCTCCAGGGTGCGCGCACCCTTGCCGGTTTTCACCAGGATCGGCCGCGCACCTACCGCCAACGCGGCTTGCAGGTCACGCAGGGAATCGCCGATGGCCGGAACGCCACGCAGATCGCGGTGTACGCGTGCCGATATCTCCTGGAACAGGCCCGGCCGGGGCTTGCGGCAGGCGCAGCGGGAATCCGCCGCATGCGGACAGAAGAAGATCGCGTCGATGCGCCCGCCCGCCTGCCCCACCAGCTTGTGCATCTTGGCGTGGATGGCATTGAGCGTGGCCATGTCGAACAGGCCCCGTCCCACCCCGGACTGGTTCGAGGCGACGACCACCCTGTGCCCCGCCTGGCACAGGCGTGCAATGGCCTCCAGGCTGCCCGGAATCGGCCGCCACTCCTGCGGACTCTTGATGAACTGATCGGAGTCGAAATTGATGACGCCGTCGCGATCGAGGATGACGAGTTTCATAAAGACGCCTCCGGTATCAAGGGATGTGTGGAATACGGTTAGCCAATCACACCGCCAGCTTCGACAGGTCCGCCACGCGGTTCATGGCGCGCTGCATGCGTGCGAGCAGCCCCAGGCGATTGGCGCGCAGGTTAGCGTCTTCCACGTTGACCATCACGGCATCGAAGAAAGCGTCTATCGGCTCTTTCAGCGCGGCCAACGCTTGCAGGGAATCGGCGTAATCGCCCGCGTCGAAGCTCGCGTCTGCGGTAGGTTCCACTTCGGCCAAGGCGGCGTTGAGTGCAATCTCCGCCGCCTCCTGGAGCAGGTAGGGGTTGGTCACCGGCGCCACCACGCCCCCCGCTTTCTTCAGGATATTGCCGACCCGCTTGTTGGCTGCGGCCAGGCTCGCCGCCTCGGGCAGGGAGGCGAAGGCGCGCACAGCAGCCAGACGCTTCGGGGTGTCACCCAGGCGCTGCGGGCGCAGGCTCAACACGGCATCGACTTCCTGCGGCGTATAGCCCTGTTCCCGCAAGCTGCCTGCAAACCGTTCGAACATGAATTCCCCGACCTGGGCGGCGACCGCTTCCGGGAATCCGCGCACACCCGCCGCTACGATCAGCAAGGCATCCAGATGCAAGGGCAGGTTGCGCTCCACCAGGATGCGGATCACGCCCAAGGCATGGCGGCGCAGCGCGAACGGGTCCTTGTCCCCGGTCGGAACCTGACCGATGCCAAACAGACCGACCAGGGTTTCCAGCTTGTCGGCCAGAGCCACCACCGCGCCCACCGCGCCGCGTGGCAGGCTGTCGCCGGCGAAGCGCGGCTTGTAGTGGTCCTCGATGGCATCGGCCACCTCGACCGGGAGTCCGTCGTTGAGCGCGTAATAGCGACCCATGACGCCTTGCAGCTCAGGAAATTCGCCCACCATATCGGTGAGCAGATCGGTCTTGGCCAACCTGGCAGCCAGGGTGACATCGGCTTCGAGGCGGCGGTCCAGCAAGCTGGCGATGGCGGCAGCGATCCTCTGCACTTTCTCGCCGCGCTCGCCCTGGCTGCCCAGCTTGTTGTGATAGACGACGCGGTCCAGCGCCTCGACACGCGAAGCGAGGGGTTTCTTCCGATCCTGGTCGTAGAAGAACTTGGCATCGCTCAAACGCGGGCGCACCACCCGCTCGTTGCCGCCGATCACCTGAGTGGGGTCGGAGGGAGAGACGTTGGAGACGATCAGGAACTGGTTGCTGAGTTTTCCGGCGGCGTCCAGCAGCGGAAAATATTTCTGGTTGGCCTTCATGGTGAGGATCAGGCATTCCTGCGGCACCTGTAGGTACTCCGGCTCGAACTGGCACAGGAGAACGTTGGGCCGCTCGACCAGAGCGGTGACCTCATCCAGCAAAGCCTCGTCCTCGATCACCTTGACGTCACCACCAAGCTTGCCTGCCACCGCATGGAGCTGGCGCACGATCTCGGCGCGGCGCGCGACGAAACTGGCGATGACCGCGCCCTCCTCCTCCATCTGTGCGGCGTAGCTGTCGGCGTCGCGGATCGAGAGGGGAAGGACACGGGCCTCGAAGCGGTGCCCCTGGGTTTCTCGTCCAGAATTCAGCCCCAGGCCGCAAAGCGGCACCAGCGCATCACCATGCAAGGCCACCAAGCCGTGCGCCGGACGCACGAAATTGACTGAAGTCCAGCCGTCTGCCAGTTGGTAGGTCATGACCTTGGGGATGGGCAACTTGCTCAATGCCTCGTCCAGGGCCTTCTGCAAGCCGGCCGCCAGCGTCGCCCCCACCACCACGGTATCGAAAAACAGGGCCTCATTCCTGCCGTCGGGAGCGCGCTTGAGTTGCGGGGCGACCGCAGCGTCCAACCCCATGGCGGCAAGCTTCTTCAGCAAAACCGGCGTAGCCTGGCCATTGGCGTCCAGCGCCACGCCCACCGGCATGAGTTTCTGTGTCACCGGTTTATCGGCGGCACGGAGGGCGACACACGTAACATGGGCGGCCAGACGGCGCGGCGAGGCATAGGGAGTGACCACGGCATCGGCTGCGGCCAGACCCTGAGACTTGAGGCTGTCGGCCAGGACGCTGGCGAAGGCCTCGCCCAGTTTTTTCAGCACCTTGGGAGGCAGTTCTTCGACGAACAGTTCAACGAGCAGGCTGGCGGTCATGGCTTGGCCTCCAGTTCCATCTGCGCTGCGGCTTCGTCGGCACCCGCAAGGGGCACGCCGGATTCGTAAGGCGGCATAGCCGCCAACGACTCCGCTGCACCCGCAAGGGGCACGCCGGATTCGTAAGGCGGCATAGCCGCC
>CAISDD010000096.1 GCA_903883985.1 uncultured Pseudomonadota bacterium
ATGTTGGTCTTGATGCACTCCATCGGGTTGTATTCGGCCGCAGGAACCTGTTTCAGGGCGGCCGCGTGGATGACATAATCCACCCCGCTCATCGCCTGGTTCATGCGTTCGCCATCGCGCACGTCGCCGATGAAGTAACGCATGCAGGGCGCATCGAACACCTGCTGCATCTCGAACTGCTTGAGTTCGTCGCGGGAATAGACGATGAGGCGGCGTGGCCGGTAACGCGTGAGCAGAGTGCGTATGTACAACTTGCCGAAGGAACCGGTGCCCCCCGTCACCAGGATGGACTTGTCATCGAACATGGCGTGGGTCCGTTACGGGTAAGCGTTTATTTTGCGACGTTAGCGGCTGACAGGGTGCGTCCGGAGGTCAGGCGCGCGGTTTCACCCCGCAGGCCCGCCGCGATGTTGAGGTTGATGTTGATCAGTATGTCCAGTTTCTCCGGAGCTGGGTAGGCCATCACCTCGAAAGTGCGACGGTCGACATACAGGCTGAGCGAAAGCAGGTTGCGCTTGATCTCTTCAGGAAGCGGGTTGTCCTCCATCGTCAACTCGGCCTGGAAGAAGGTCCAGAGACGTTGGTTGTATTGGAGCGTGTCATTGAGTTGCGCATAATTGTCCGCGCTGCTCCAGTTATCCCTGGCGGACCGCAAGCGCATGGCCGCCTTGTTCAGTACCGAGGCTTCGAGGTCGCGTTGCGGTAGCGTGGCCTTTTCCACATCGCGGTAGGCCTCGAGTGCGTTAACTGCCATTGCTGAGTAACTCCTGTTCGTAGCGGATCAAGGTGCGTGCAGCCTTCAGTGCCTGATAGTAACGCCCAGCCAGAATTTCTTCGCTAACTTTACTGATCAGTGGGGTCGTGCTGGGGGCCGCCTCGATCACGGGACGAACCTCCGCCCAGTATCGCTGGTGATACGCGCTCAGATTGGCCTCATCCATGTACATGTGTTGCACCATGAGGTAGATACGCTTGCACGGGGTATCGGCGCGCTCCTCCTTGAGGATGTCCTTCTCGCGCAGCACCGGCACATCGTTGAGCACGGCCAGATGGCAACGGCTGTCGCCGTTGACTATGACAGCCCCATTGAGGAACACTTTCTCATGAGGCCGTAAATCGAGTTTCAACGGCATGGCTAGTTATTTCGACTCCGTCACTTGTTGCAGCATGGTTCCGTTGCCGCCCACGCTCGCGCTACTCAGTCCGGCAAGTTGACCCCCGACTCCCGCTCCCTGTTTGTGAACCTCTGGGGTGGACGCCTGCGCGACAAAGTTGACGACGTCGTGCCACATGCTCGTGCTCATCGATTGCAACTTGGTATGCAACGCATCGACCTGGCCCAAAACCTGGCCTACCGCTGCGTCGCTGGCGCTACTCGGATTAAGCGTAGCCAAGCCGGCCATGCCATCCTTCACTGCGGCAGCTACGCCCTGGACCCCGGCCGAACCAGCACTACCCGACTGAGACCCAAGCACCTGCCCCACCTGTTTCAAAGACTCCGCAGGGGGGAAAGTCAACTGCTCAACCATCTTGCGCAAGCCGGCGACATTATTGAGGATCGCCTCACGCTGTATATTGCCGGCAGCGTAAGGCGGCCACATCTTGACGATCTGGTTCAGGCTTTGCTTGGTCTGATCCAGCAGGCCCAGCGTATGCTGCACGGCACGCCACGTGTCGCGAACCGAAATCGCCGCATTATTGAGCACCGTTTGCCGCTCCTGTGACCGGGCGAACACACCCACCGTCTTTGACGCATTTGTCGCTTTTGTCCCCGGCGACGCCGGAGGATCAGTACCCGAGACCGACGCCGTATGCGCGCCAGTGTACACGGCCGGCGACGCTGGCGCTGCCAGCGCTTGCCCGACTACCGGGTAATTAGAGCCAATTCCTGCAATTTCAGTGACCATGATCACTCACCCCCCGCGTGGGTTAATGCGCCCACGCGAAAAACACCATCAAGCGACCTGATTAGAATAATTTCAGGACCGCCGAATTTGCCTGATTGGACATACTCAAAGAGGTGACACCCAACTGATTCTGCGTCTGCAAGGTGAGCAGGTTAGCACTCTCCGTGTTGGTATCCGTGCCCACCAGGCTCGTCGCCCCTACCGACAAGGTGTTGACCATGCTCGTGATGAAGCTTTGGCGCGCGGTTAAGATGCTCAGGTTGGCGGCCAGTGCGGACGACTGGGTCTGCAAGGTGGCGAGCGCCGTGTTGAGCGAGGCCTCCATCTTGTTCAGGTTGGTCGCGTTATTGATGCTGCCCGAAGTGAGGTTGCCCGTGGAGTTCGCTGTGACCTCCTTGGTCGCACCGCCTCCCGAGATGCCCAGACCACTCGCACCGGCATTGAAGCCGGACATCGTGATGCTGGTCGAAGCGTTCTCGTTGAAGTTGACGGTCAACGTGGCCGTGCTGGTGCTGCCGCTGGTCAGGAAGTTGACACCCTGGAAGCTGGCGTCATGGACGAGGTTATTCAATTGCCCGACCAGGCTATTGTACTGTTTGGTCAAACCTTGATCGCTACCAGACGCAGCACCACTCAGGATCGTGGCGCTGTTGACCTTGTCATTAATGGCGGAGCGCGCCTGGGTGATGACGCCGCGCAGAGATTCAATCAGAGCCTGCTCGCCCGTGATGCCATTGCTCGCCGCATTGACTGTCTGAATGGCCTGACCGATGTTGTCCTTGAGACCGCTCAACTGGGTGCCGCGACTTGTTTCCCCTTGAGCCGCGAAGAAACTCGCCGGGTTGTCGACAGCAGAATTGACCTTGTTGCCGGTGGCGAGGTGGTTTTCCGCCGTGCTCATCAGGCTTGCGGTGTTCTGCAAGGTGACCAGGTTGTTGCGCATGGAAGAGGTTAGATTGACGCTGCCGATTGCCATGATAAAGCTCCTTTTCTAGGGTCGTTGGTAGGAGGACTTCTGCCTCCGGGGCCAGGACAGTGTTCCTTGCCTTGTTCCCATAACGGACAAGGCGGGCGAAACTTGAGCATTAATTTGAACTATTTTCAGGTGTTGCCTCTGCGCGCCCTGAAACCAACACATCGGTGAAGCCAAAGTAGCGCAGGTCGCGCATCCGCCTGGGGTAGAGGATACCCCAGAGATGGTCGGTTTCGTGCTGCACGACACGCGCATGGAAGCCTGCGACCTCGCGGGCTAGCGCCTGGCCGTACTGGTCGAAGCCGGCGTAATGGAGATTGCCATGGCGCGGCACCTTGCCGCGCAAACCTGGCAGGGACAGACAGCCTTCCCAACCTTCCTCCAACTCCGCGGACAGTGCTGTGAGAACCGGGTTGATGAGCACGGTGAGCGGCACCGGCTCGGCGTCCGGGTAGCGCGGGTTTCCCTCCGAGCCGAACACCACCACTTGCAGGTTGACGCCGATCTGCGGTGCGGCGAGGCCGGCGCCCTCATTGGCACGCATGGTATCGATCAGATCGGCGACCAGCTCATACAACTCCGGCGTGGCAAAGACTTCCACCTCCTGCGCCATTTGCAGCAGTCGGGCGTCCCCCATGCGCAGGATATCTCGTATGGCCATGCTTTCCTCCTTCAAACCACGCAGGCGCTGCCGCTAGGGGTTTCCAGCGCGTAGCTCATGCAGGCCAGATTGGCCAGCACCCCGCGCAGCCTGGCCATGGCGTTGGCCAGCGTGAAATCAATCACATCCGGCGAGATACAGTTGGCACTGTCACCGCGTCCGGCAGCCCAGTTCACCGAGACCGCGATCGCCGCGTAACAGAGGCCTAATTCCCTCGCCAGATAGGTTTCCGGCATGCCGGTCATGCCCACCATGTCGGCGCCATCCTTCGCCAGCCGGTCGATCTCTGCCTTGGTTTCGAGGCGCGGGCCTTGCACACAGGCATAGACGCCGCCATCCATGAAGCCCTCACCGGCCAGGTTCAAAGCCTGGATGCAGCGCTGCCGAGCTTCCTCGCAATAAGGCCAGGTGAAATCCAGGTGCGTCACGGGATTTTCGCCGTAGTTCGCGAACGTGGTTTCACGTCCATGGCTATAGTCGATGATCTGATCGGGCACGGCCAGCCGGCCGGGCGAGAGATCCGGATGCAGGCCGCCTACGGTTGCAACCGAGACGACATGGCTGGCCTTCTGCGCGTGCAGTGCCCAGAGGTTGGCACGATAGTTCACCAGATGCGGCGGGATGGTGTGGCCGTGGCCGTGTCGCGCCAGGAAGATGAGGGGATGTCCGTCGAGCTCGCCAAAGGTAATCGGCCCGGACGGCTCGCCGTAGGGTGTACGGATGACTTGTCGATGCGTGATGGACAAGCCGGGAAGTTTGGTCAGTCCGGTACCGCCGATGATGGCCAGCATCATGACTCCTTCATTGCGTAGATTCCTGGCAGGTTGCGCCAGAGGCCGTGGGCATCCATGCCCATGCCGAAGACATAGCGGTTGGGCAGCGACAGGCCGACGAAATCCGCCACAACAGGTTTCTCACGACCGAGTTCCTTGTCGGCCAGCACGGCGATCTTGACACAGGCGGCACCCAATTCGAGCAGGCGTTGCTTGGCAGCCGCGAGTGTGTGGCCCTCATCGAGGATGTCGTCCAGCAGCAGCACGCTACGCCCGGCCAAATCCATGCGCGGCAGAACCGCCCACTCGATCTCGCCACCGCGCGTACCGCCGCGGTACCGGGTGGCGTGCAGGTAATCGAATTCCATGGGAAATTCCAGGCGCGGTAGCAACTTGCCGGCGAACACCACGCCACCGCCCATGACACACAGGGCGATGGGAAAAGCGTTGGCGAGTGCGTCGCCGATCTGCGCGGCGAGGCGATCCAGCGCCCGCTCGATCTCCGTGGCGCCGTACAGCAAGTCGGCGCTATTGAGCAACTTCCAGGCGTCGTCGATTTTCTTGTCCATGCGCCTACTTCCCCGCCAGCATCCTTTGCCGCCGCGCCTCGTACAGGCACACCCCGGCAGAGACCGAGACATTGAGGCTCTCTACCTGTCCAAACATGGGAATGCTGACCAATAGATCGCAGTGCTCCCGGGTCAGGCGCCGCATGCCCGTTCCTTCCGCGCCCAGGATCAGCGCCGAAGCCGCAGTAAAGTCCGCGTCCATCAGGCCGGTGGGCGCATCGTCCTCCGTGCCGACGATGAGGATGTTACGATCCTTCAAGTCGCGCAGAGCCCGTGCCAGATTGGTGACGGTAAGATAGGGTACGGATTCCGCAGCACCGCTCGCCGCTTTCATGACCACGGCGGAGAGCCCGGCGGAGCGGTCCTTGGGTGCCAGTACGGCGTGAACGCCGAAAGCGTCGGCGCTGCGCAGGCAAGCGCCCAGGTTGTGCGGATCGGTGATGCCGTCGAGCACCATCAGCAAGGCCGGCTCGGTCAGCGCTTCCAGAACTTCGTCGAGGTCACGGGCCAGCTCGACCTGGTTGGCCTGAGCGACCACGCCCTGGGACTTGCCTCGCGCCATTTCGTCGACGCGAGCGCCGTCAGCCAGGACCACACGAACGTTGCGGTCTTCAGCCGCCTGGACCAAATCTTTAGCGCGCCGGTCGCGCCGGCTCTCGTCCATGTAGATGACCTGGATGCTCTCGGGATGATGGCGCAGGCGCGCGGTGACGGCGTGGAAGCCGTGGATCAGGATGCGTTGGCTCATTTCTTCCGGGCTTTCTTGGACGACGGAGTGGAATTCACCTCGCCTGCAGCCCCTCTTTCACTTGCGGGCGCAGCGGGTTTCTTGCCTCCCTTCGGGGAGGAGGGGACGGCGGCATTATCCAGCAAGCTGAAGTCGATGCGCGTGGTTTCCAGGTCGACGCGAACGACTTGCACGCGCACCGGGTCCCCCAGGCGGAAGCGCTTGGCCGTGCGTTCGCCCGTCATCTGGTGGCGAGCGGCGTCGAAATGGAAATAGTCCTGCCCCAGTTCAGAAACGTGAACCAGGCCCTCCACGAAGACATCGTTAAGCGCCACGAACACGCCGAAGCTGACCACGGCGGAAATGACGCCGTCGAAGGCAACGCCCAGCTTGTCCTGCATGTAGTAGCACTTGAGCCAAGCCACCACGTCGCGGGTCGCATCGTCGGCGCGGCGCTCGGTCTTGGAACACTGGGCGCCGATATCTTCCCAGTTGCCCGGGCTGTAGACCTCTTTCTTCAGGCAAGCCTTGATGGCGCGATGCACCAGCAGGTCGGGATAGCGGCGGATGGGCGAGGTGAAATGCGTGTAAGCCTCATACGCCAGGCCGAAATGGCCGGCATTCTCCGGGCTGTAAACGGCCTGGCGCAGCGAGCGCAGCAGCACGGTTTGCAGGAGTTGTTCGTCCGAACGCCCCTTGAGTTTGGCCAGCAACTCGGCGTAATCCTTGGCGTGCGGTTCGTCGCCGCCGTTGAGGATGAAGCCGAATTCGGCGAGGAACTCATGCAGCGCCTTGAGCTTCTCCGGCGTCGGACCTTCGTGCACGCGGTAGAGCGCGGGATGCTTGCGCTTGGCAAGATAGTCGGAGGCGCAAACATTGGCCGCGAGCATGCATTCCTCGATCAAGCGGTGCGCATCATTTCGGGTGGTGGCGACGATGCGTTCGATCTTGTCCTGCGCGTCGAACAGCATCTTGGTCTCCACCGTCTCGAAATCGATGGCGCCGCGCTTAGCCCTGGCCTTCAGCAGCACCTTGAACAACTTGTACAGGTTCTGCAGGTGGGGCATCAGCCAGGTCTTGTCTTCGGGCGGCTCGCCCGATTCGAGCCAATCCCAGACCTGGTTGTAGGTCAGCCGCGCCTTGGAGTGCATCACAGCCGGGTAGAAGCGGTGCTTCTTGATGTTGCCGAAGCTGGAAATCTCCATTTCGCACACCATGCACAGGCGATCGACCGCCGGATTGAGCGAGCATAGTCCGTTGGAAAGCTCTTCCGGCAACATGGGGATGACCCGGCGTGGGAAATACACCGAGTTGCCGCGATTGAGCGCCTCGCGATCCAGCGCGGAACCGGGCGTGACGTAGTGCGACACGTCGGCGATCGCCACCCAGAGGCGGAAACCGCGCCCTTCCGGCTGGCAATGCACGGCATCGTCGAAATCGCGCGCGTCTTCGCCATCGATGGTCACCAGCGGCAAGGTACGGATGTCCTCGCGCTCAGTTGCGTTACCTCCGGAAATATCCTTCCTGGTCACACCCTTGGGCAGCTTTGCTGCCTGAGCCACGACATCATGGGGGAACTCGTTGGGCAGATCGTGCTTGCGCAGGGCGATCTCGATCTCCATGCCCGGATCGGCATAGTTGCCCAGCACCTGGATCACCTTGCCCACTGGCGGCGCATGCCGGGTCGGGTGCTCGTTGAGCTCTACCATCACCACATGGCCATTCGAGGCGCCCATATCCTGATGGTCGGGCACCAGGATATCCTGGCTGATGCGCTTGTTTTCCGCCACCACCCACTGGTAGCCGCGCTCCCGGTAGAGGCGCCCCACCAGGGTGGTGTTGGCACGTTCCAGTATCTCGACGATCTTGCCTTCCTTACGGCCGCGCCTGTCCTGGCCATGCTCGCGCACCATCACGCGGTCACCGTGCAGGACGCCGCGCATCTCCTTCTCGGGCAGGAACATGTCGCCGGACTTGTCGTCAGGGATGAAGAAGCCGAAACCATCGGCATGGCCATCGACGTGCCCGCTCTTCAGGTCGATCTTCTCCGGCAAGCAGAGTGCGCCGCGGCGGTTGATCATGAGTTGGCCGTCGCGCTGCATCGCCCGCAGCCGAATCATGAAGGCATCCACCTCGTCGGCATCCAGCCCCAGGCGCTCGGCGAACTCCTCGATGTCCACCGGAGCAGCGGACTCGGTCACCAGTTGCAGGATGAATTCGCGACTAGGCATGGCCTGGCCATATTTGGCGCGCTCGCGCTCGAGAAAGGGATCCTGCCAGCGCAAGGCTTTCTGGCCGCGCCGGGCTGGCTTGGCGGGAATCTCGTCCACGGTTTTCTGCACGGATTTCCTCGCTCTGGCCGGTACGGCTTTGGCGGGGGGAAGGGTTACGTCTTGGGTAAGTGTTTTTTTCGTTGACATAATTTTATTGGTCAGTAGAATGCGCAGCTTCTTGGCCCAGGTGGCGGAATTGGTAGACGCACTAGGTTCAGGTCCTAGCGCTTGCAAGGGCGTGGAGGTTCGAGTCCTCTCCTGGGCACCAAGTTAACATAGCTGCAAAGAAGTCTTGAAAGCCGCTCCCCAACAGGGTTAGCGGCTTTTTTTTTGTGTTTAGCTGTCCGGTAAGGTCCACTAACATCCTCGTTCTTTAGGTTCAACTTGCGTGTAATTTACGTGTAACTTGCGGTAGATCAGCCCACACCAACGACCCCTATCCAGGCGTTACTCCACGCCACGTCCATCCGTACCCCTCACCGATACCAAGATCAGCGCCGCTCAAGAGAGTGAAAACCTCAACCTCTGTTCGATGGCGATGGACTGCCCGGCATGACCGGCGGCAGCAAGGTGCGGCGTTTCAAATGCAGGTTTCAGGGCAAATCCAGCTTGGTTTCCTTTGGCGCTTGCCAGAAACCCGCCTGAAGCAAGTCAGGGAGCGCCGTGAACAAGCTCGCAAGCCAGTCGCGCATAGTACAGACCCATCCGAAGAACGGAAAGCAAAGAAGCTTGCCGAAGAGGCAGCCACCAGCCCATCCAGGCAGATATTCACAAACTGGCTGCGTATTCCACGTACGGGCGGGTTCGAAACCCGCCCCTACATGTCGTACGGGCGGGTTTGAAACCCGCCCATTCATTTCGTACGGGCGGGTTCGAAACCCGCCCCTTCATGCCGTACGGGCGGGTTTGAAACCCGCCCCTTCATGTCGTACGGGCGGGTTTGAAACCCACCCCTTCATTTCGTACG
>CAISDD010000097.1 GCA_903883985.1 uncultured Pseudomonadota bacterium
GGCTTCGGTCTGGCCGGAGTGCAGAAAGGATTTGACCGCAGAAAAGCCGGAGGCATCAGCACGGATGCAGAACGGCCTGTCCAGGCATACTTAACCCCGCGTTCTGACACCTTGTGTCGAATGCTAGACTGCCCGCGCAGATGCCGGGCTGAGCCGGCATCCCGATAGAGATTGCCTTATTCCATGACCAACCCGAAAGCCGCCCCGGAAATCTTCCAGATCCCGTTTGCCGAAATCGACCCGGCTATCCTGTCCACAGAGCACGCACCGGGCAGCCCGGAGTTCGAGCAGGCGGTGATCATGCACTACGCCCTCAACCACGCAACCAAGCAGTTCCTGCCCATACTCATCGACACCCAGACCGGCGATTCCAAGGACCGCTCCGTCGAACTCATCAAGGCCGCCGCCGAGCAGACCCAGGCCGATTTCGTCTTCACCATTATGGAAGCCTGGGGCCTGCCCAAGAACAAGATGCCGCGTTACCAGGAGATCATGGACAAGTACGGGTCGGTGGGGGCCAGTCCCTACAAGATCGATACCGCCGCCTTCATGCTGGAAACCCGCTACGGGGTCTGGGGTTGTCAGGTAACGCTCAAGCCGAAGGGGTCTTCGAAGAAGAAACAAACCTTCGGCAAGGTGGAGTTGCAGTTCATGGATGGGGTGGAGGGTAGGTTTGTGGGATTGCTTTCCCATGTAGAGAAGCAACATTTGCATTGATCAACCGCCTATTGTGATGCTCAACGTCAAAGTAGTCGGTCCACACATCTACTTTCACATCAGCCAACTTGCGCAGCTGGATGAAGTAGCACGCGTACGAATTGTGCAAGCTGCCGACTTAGCCAAGGTCGAACCAGACCGCTACAACGTCATCAAGTTACACCGTGAGCACCAAGGACTGTCTTTCCTGAATTACCCGTGCTTCTTCGATGAGGCATTCCCGGTACTGCATAGTTTCTGGACCATTGACCTTGAGAATCAGACGTCTCGCTTCAGAACCTACGAAGGTTCGCTCAACCCACCGATCCTGCATCGAAAAGAACTGCTGCTTCCGGCTGATCACCCGCGACAACACGAATACCAGTTTCTAACCCAAGCAGCCGAGCAAATAGGGTTGTTCGACGATCCCATACGGATCGGCTTCCTTCGTGCCTGGGAAGCGCTTCTGTCACAGAAAGGCTACCGAGTAAGCGGCCATGAACTGATCCCCATCGGCAACGATGAGTATGTAGATACAGTCGAAAGAGTAGAGGAATTTACCGGTGTAGCTCGGCACCGCACCGCACTGACACGCTATGGCTTCTCCGCACCCATCCAGACCCTTGCCCGCTTTGGTTTCCTGGATGGTGAGAAGTCTGTATTCGACTATGGCTGCGGCCGGGGTGACGACCTCCGTGGCCTGCGTGAGAACAATATCGATGCCAATGGATGGGACCCCCATTACGCATCGGATGGAGCAAGAATACAGTCCAAGTTAGTCAACCTGGGCTTCGTCATTAACGTCATCGAGGATCTGGACGAACGGGTCGAAGCCCTGCGAGGGGCTTATGCGTTGGCTGATGAACTTCTGGTCGTATCGGCCATGCTCGCCAACCAGGAAGCAGTGAAAGGCACGCCCTACGGGGACGGTGTTCTTACCTCGCGTAACACATTCCAGAAGTACTACTCCCAAGGTGAACTGCGGCAGTTTATCGCCGAGACCCTGCGGGAAGAACCGCTACCGGTGGGGCCAGGCATCTTCTATGTCTTCAAAGACAAAGATGCCGAGCAGCGCTTCATGTATGGCCGGCTAGAGAATCGACGCAACATCCTGCGACTGACTCGACTCTCTCGACCCGAGAAGCCTGATCGTCCAGATCGTGCTCAAGCCAAGTATGAGGAACATCGCGAATTGCTTGAGTCGCTCTGGGAATACTGCCTTGTCCTGGGCCGAGACCCCGACCGCAGTGAGCTACCCAATCTGCCCCAGATCGCCGACGCCTTTGGCTCCTTGTCTGCTGCACTGCGCTTCATCAAATCTCGCAAAGACAACGTCGAAATCATCCTGGAAACCGCGCGGCTCTCCCGCATCGATGACTCGCGTGTATATTTTGCCCAGTTACAATTCGAGAAACGAAAGGCTTATAGGCACCTGGAGCCCAGGCTTCAACATGATGTCAGAGCATTCTTCGGCAACTACAACACCGCTGTAGCCGAGGGCAGGCAACTACTCTTCTCCCTTGGCAACGTCGAAGAGATTGGCCAAGCCTGCCATAGTGCAGCAGAAGGTGGCATCGGCTGGCTGGAAGACAGCGATGCGCTGCAACTACATACCAGCCTGGTGGAACAACTCCCCCCTATTCTGCGAGCCTACATCCGCTGCGGAACTGTCCTTTATGGTGACGTATCCAGCGCCGACCTCATCAAGATTCACATACGTTCTGGCAAGCTCACCCTGATGAAATTCGATGACTTCACAGGCAAGGCGTTGCCCAGAATGATACAGCGGATCAAGCTCAATCTGCGCCGGCAAGACTTGGATGTGTTCGACTATGGCGAGCTCTACACGCCACCCTATCTCTATCGAAAGTCCAGATTCATCAATGAGGAGTTTCCCTACTACTCCGAACAGGTGGCTTTCGAAGATGCTTTGGATGGATTGGAACTGTTTGACCTTAGTGGATACGGACCGCCACCCGCTGAGCTAGATGAGCAACTGGATCTGCAGCGCTATCAGGTGGACGGTTTCCGGTTCATACGCAGCCAAGCCATTCCCGAACTGGATGCCCCTTGTGGCCGCCACTTCAAGTACCGCGATTTGATTGAGTGTGGGGAAACCCAGGCGCGCACACGGCTGCCCAACCTGCCGAAGGAACCAGATAGTTACACAGCCCTGCTGGAACTGACCCTTAACGTGCTGGATCCTATCATCGAGTACTTCGGGATGATCCGGTTGACTTATGGGTTTTGCTCTCCAGAGCTAGCCAAGCACATCAAGAGCAGAGTCGCTCCAAAACTGGATCAGCACGCGGCACATGAATTGAACCGTTTAGGGAAGCCGGTTTGCGACAGACTGGGAGCAGCAGTAGATTTCCTGGTTGAAGATGAAGACATGCTGGAAGTGGCCAAATGGGTTGCGGACAACATTCTCTTCGACCGCATGTATCTCTATGGCCCAGACCAACCTATTCATATCAGTTATGGACAAGGACAGGTTCGTCAATTGACATTGATGCTACCAACCGACAACCCAAGCACACGTATACCCAAAAATGTCACTGTGGACAAATTCCAGCTGGTTACATGGCCAAACAAACCATAGCGTGCCTTTTCACCGCAATGACCCCTATCCATCACTGCGTCCCAATCAGCTTCTGCGGGGTGTTGGCACCAACTGATGCACACACTAAACCACTTTTTATATTGGGCGGCGCATCACACGCTTAGTAGCGCTGATAGCCGTTCAAAGATCAGACGCTGCTGCGGCTCCAGTAGGTGCTCGATCCGCGTCAACAGTTCATCCAGGCTAAGACGGTCCAGATGCGCAGTTAGCTTTGCCGCGATCGGCGCCATCTGAGACTGCTCTTCGAGCCGAAGCTCGCATGGTGGCATTCTGAGACGATCCAACAGCCGCTGGGTCATTTGTGCGTCCAGATGCTCAACATTTGTCAGATTGATATAGTCTCGTTGCCAAGCAGCAACTTTGGTACGTCGCTCCAACTCCTCTAAATCAGCTACCCGATGCTCAACTACCGACAACAACTCACCGACCTGAGCAGCGTGATGTGCGGAAAGAAAGCCAGGGGCAGCACGTAATTCCCGCTCCAAGGCAGCACAGCTCGTTCGGTCGAGAGAATTGATCAGAAGTCCTTGCGCCGCACGCGGACTGATCCATTCTGTTGAACGTCTCCGGGCCACCTCTAGACGCTCGCGAGCAAGGGATTTGTAAATATTCGCCATATCCCATGCCGGATCGATCTCCTTTTCCTCCAGAAACTTTGCCATCCCGGCAAGTTGAAGCTCACCTTGGTGTGTCAGTAACTCTTCAAGACGTTCCACTGCAACTTCCCCGGACTCCCACGTTTTGGTATCGGACAGAATGCGCTCAAGTTGCGTTGCAATCTCACTCACCTCGGCCTCGTCACGGGTGCCCACGAATATTGCCCGTAGACGATTGACCCTGGTCAGTGCCTCCCGAACAGCATCCTGGGTGTCCAGCTCCAACGCATAGATGGCAGCAAGCGCATCTTCTTGTCTTTTGCATGCCGCTTTCAGCTGCTCTTGTCGCTGCTGTATTGCTGCTATGTGCGCAGCGATCTCTTCCTGTGTCATAACGCCTGAAGCCCCCCGAACTCCGGTGACCAGACTATCTCCCAGTGTGATCTCGTCGCGAAGGTTGCGAACCGGAGTGGAGTCTTTCGGCTGAGGTTGGCGTGGATAATCGTTGCATTGAGCCAAGGTCAAACTGAATTGTTGTCGGGCTTCGACTGTATGAATACAGCGCTGGGCCTGCTGGGCCAGGCTGTGTGCTTGCGCAGCGAAGCCCAAACCTGTGAGCGATTTCACCTGACTCTCGGTACTTCGGCGGAAGTCCGCGACTTGTGCGGCACTTTGGCAACACTGACGGGGTATCCACCCGTCAATATCACGGGCGATCAGTTCATTCACAAAGACCAACAGTCCATTGCACTCACTCATATAGGCCTCCGGCCAGAGTGGACTGTCTTGCATTAAATTACGCTGCCCCAGAACCAGACCACCCAATCTTATCGCGTGCTCAACACTGGATCTCTGCACAGCAGTTTCAATTCCCCGTTCCCATTCACTGATCTTGTTTTTCAAAGCCAGAATGGTTTCTTCAGCTTTTTTCGTAGCATCGCGTTGGTAGTTGTAGGTCCCTTCGAGACTCTCAGGAAGAGGGTCGATCCTGCGCATCTGCTCGGCTTCACGCCCCAATCTGATCTTCTCGCCGTAATTTTCTTCGGCACCCCAACGCTCCAACAAGCTTCGCCAGCGGCTCTCGCTATCTGCAGAGAGAAAGCGTATGCAGCTCGTCTCGAGAACAGATTCGTCGAAATGATGCTTCCCTTGCTTACTCGGGAAAGCGGATCCAAGCCAGTCTGCTGAGGCGACGAGCATGCCATTCTGCTCAATGAGTCGTGGTGGGGTGTCTAGCCCCAGGAGCAGTCCTAACATCAAGCTGGCCGAGGATGCGTTGAGCCCATAAGGGGGTGCAATCAATGCACGGTAAGAGGTTAATAAGCTCCGCTGTGGATCGTCTTGATGGGACTGCTCCAACCACTGAAATGCGTCCTTGACGTGCGGCTCCGATGGTGGAGCCAGATCTCCTGCGCGCCGCAGCGCCTTCCAGCTTTCGATCAATACCGTTTCTACGCGATTTTGCTGTCTCTTTGGTAGAGCCTGTACCCACTGACCGGTCACCTGCCGGGCAATCAGGCCGCGTGCCAAATGGGTCGCATCTGCAGCACCTGCACCGGTTGCGCTACCAAAGCCATCAAACGGAAACGGCACAGTTTTCGGGTAGATCTTCGCAAAAATTTCCTGTCCTACGACGCGCAACTGGCCAGACGGCACCTTGTCGAACCCTGCGATCCAATAAAGCCGCTCCCTGAGTGCCTCTTGCCCCCCCTCCTTTAGTGCCCTGTGGCTGCGCTCGCGTTCATCGGGAATAAATCGTCTGAAGCGTTCCTGATCACTTGCGGACATTTTTTCGTCAAATAGATACAGGCGAACGATGTGTTCTGCGAGCGATCCCTTCCTGTCCGCTAGACCGACGACCCAGATAGGCGCTTGTGCCTGGCTGATACGCGCAAGCTCCGCGCCTAGGTATCCACGCACACGATCAGCAATGACTGTCGAATCGTCATCCTGGTGGAGATAGAGGTAGATGACCTTGCCCTTGGCATCCTTAGGCAGTGTCGCCTGCTGCCACTCCAGGAAAGCACTCTGGATGGCCGTCTCAATAGTATCGGCATGAGCAAGCCGCGCATCGAAGAACCAATCCGGAGTGGAGATATCACGGCTCTGAGCAAAGTCAGGGACAATAGGACCTAACTCAAAATCCGTCACCCCTCGTCTGATGAACAGATCGCGAATTCCTGCGGCATTGAATCCGATTTGCTTTGCGCGCAATAATTGCTGGAATTGACCTCGGGTGGCCCCGTCACTAAGAAGCTCGTACTGACCAAGGTCGCCATTCCATTCCAGTGCACCAATCTCGGACAGCGCCCCTAAGAGTGCCGGCAAGATGGCGGGCTCCAACGAAGCGGCCTCGCACAATAAGGCATCTGCCATTTGTCGGGGTTGTTTGCCGATGCGAGTTTTCTCAAGTACCGCGACACCGGCAAGCACCAATCGCTGCTGGTTGTTCAGGTGGCCGGCATATTTTTCAAGCAAGGTTTGCAACGTTTCGGCTATGACGCCGCCGGTCTCCCTCTCCGCAGCAACGAGTTCCGGTAGCATGCTTCCGATCACCAGATCCGCGGCGCTCACTTGGCGCAATCGCCCATCAATCTCTGCGTTCTCGCTGGAAATTCGCTCGATTACATCCTTGATGAATGTTAACGCTGAGCGGGATTGAACCAGGTCTCGTTGCCGAGTCAGGAACCAGACAGCAAACGGATGCAGCGGCCAACAGCCCTTGGCGATGATCTGCTCAAACCGGTCAGCCTCACTCCAGACTGGGAATCGTGAGAAGCCGGGCAGAGCCTTCGACAGATTCTGCCAGGTTAGTTTATTCTGGCGCTCTGCATGGGTACGCTTCCAAAGTTTGGCTAGCGCCGCCTCATCCTTGCCGATCATGTGGGCAAAGATGGTTTCCAGGTTGGTTGACAGATACCACTTGTCAGCCGTGTCGAAACGAGTCACATAGCGCTGTAATTGACGAAGGTCACCACCGCCGAAACGCTTCAGGTACGCCTTGAGCTCATACTGGATGAAACCGACGAAGCGAACCTTGGTACTATTGTCCTGTACGCCCTGGAAAATCTGTTGCAGCGCGGCATCCCCTGCGAGTTGCGGCTTCTCCGCGGCATATTCGAGATAACGCCCAAGCTCATCGAACAGAATCACTACGTGGGAGAATGGCCCATCAGGGCCACAGTAGGCGCTGCACAGGGTGTCGATCAACTCCTGAGCGGACTCCTGACCCTCCACCGGAATCGGATGGCCATTCGCCTCGCAGTAAAGAGCATCTACCGCAGAATAGGTCTGCTCATCATTTTGCCGCAGGAGCACCTGGATTTGCTGGGCATCCAGACTAGGAAGCGCTACAGCAAAGCGATCGGCGCGAACGGCGAAATTTCGCTCAACAAATTGATCGGCGGTTTGAAATCGAGGGGAGAGATCACGAATGGCCTCAGCATCAACGCCGTGATAATCCAGTTGCTTGAACACAGCACGACTCAGTGCGTTACCCAAGTGGAATCCAGCCATCCCATCCAAGGGAAGAACCAGGACGGGTTTGTTCATCGCAGCGACCTGCCGGGTCACCACCTCTCCAATCTCCGCATCCGCGCGAGCGATCTGATCGACAATTGCATGAGCGGTCTCTCCGCTCGGATCAGACAACAGGGTAGCGCAGGTCAAAGCCAGGTGCGACTTGCCTGCACCATAGCCGGCCACTGCCAGCCAGTAGGGGTTGACCTCTCGACCCTCGGCCCCGGCAAGCATGGAACCGAGAAGATCCCGCACGAAGCTTGCAGTATCCTTAAGCCGGTAGGCACCCTCGACGCCTTCCTGCTCGGCATCCGCCGCACCGTGGTAGCGGGGGCCGTGAAAAACAAAGGCACCGGCCGCCTGGCGAGCTTGTTCAATGCGCCGCTGAAGCCACCCAAGCTGAACTGCACCATCGAAAAAGTGTTCGTTATGAAAATGGATAACTTGACCAATGTTCATCGTGCTTCCTCGGCGTTGAAGCCCAGTTCAGATCAGTTCGTCGTAGAGTCCAGAAATAACAGACCCTGTATCGCTTAACCGCAGGGCTAACGTGCCTCCGGTTTGCCGGTCGAGCTGGATCAAGCCCTGATCTGCCATCCAATCGAGCCATCGTGTTGCAGTTCCACGGTCCCACCCCAGAACCTCCAGACAGCGTGTCTGGGTAAAAAAATCAGCCATGGCAAGGTGATCATGATTTGGGTAAAGCTCATCCCAAACCAGAAAAAAATAAGCGGCATAAGCGGGGAAATGACTGCGTACGTCCGGAGCAGCGCGTTTCAGATAGACGCCCTCGGTACCACCGGTCGACACCACCGACAAGGCATTCATCGGTCCGAAGCAGGTCGCCTCCAGATAGCTGCGCAGCACCAGTCCAGAGAGGCCCCTCAGATATCCTTTTGCCCCGTGTCGGTCAGTCAGATAGGACAGATAGGCGCCCTGGTCGAAGCGGCTCCCCAGTCGCAGTCCGCCCTCTGCAAACAGCGCGAACCAGGGATCGGCAATTCCGGTTGCTGGATCGCCTAGACCACAGCGTCGGCAAAGCATCAGATGCAACAACCACAGCGTGACGGGTTGGCTCAGGTATGGATCCTCCGCCACGACTACTCGGCCAAGAGGCGTCATAGCTAATTGCCATAGACCAGCATCCCGGTTCGTGTCGATCAGCCCCATGCCTCGCGCGTAATTGATCATCGGCTCCACCTTCCCCGTGCTCTGCCCAGTGGGAATGCCTGTCGCTTCTCCGATCTCCACCTTATCGCCGCGTCCATTCGCCGCAGCAAACGGGAGTAAGCGAGCCAGCAAGCGCCGGTCGGGCAGGAATGTCTGGGGGAAGTTTAGCGGCAGGGGCTGCGATGCGACGTCGGGGTTGTCCATCTGTCAGATTCCGAAGTTTCGCTTTTCCAAAGCCGTGACGGACACCAGTACCGCTTCCTCCTTGAATGTCCCTCCTGACTTGAGTACCCGCCCGAGAGACCAACATTGACCCTTCTCCAGGTTAGCTAGCCGTTGCCCCCATTCTCCCTTGGTCAGCCCTGCAGGTGATTGAGCGAGCAATTGTGCGAAGCGCTCGATTTCCGTCGTGGCCGGCTTGAAGATAAGCTTATGACCGGCCTGGAACAGGCGATCACGCTGCTCCTGGTTGAACTGGCTCGTGGTTTGTGTCGCCAACATCAGCGCCAGCCCAAACTTGCGGCCCTCGCGCAGCATCTTGTCGATCGGTGAATCGCTGCTGTGATCGAGGTTCTGGATTTCGTCGAGAACGATGGGGATGGGGCGATCCTTGCTGCCGGTGTTCTGTGCGTAGTCCCAGAGATCCCATAACGCGAACTCGGTGACCATTTTCTGTATCTCGCGAGCCAACCCCTTCAGCTGCAAAACATGCACCCAGTTGGCAGGGGAGCAAAGCATCTCCTCCCATGCCGAACCCTCATCGATCGCCCGGAAGGGTTCTGACTTGATCAACGGTTCAAGTTTGTTAGCCAGCGATTCCCCGTTCTGCCCATCCGCGCGCAACAGCGGCAGGATGTCATCCAACACGAAATAGGGATTGTCTTCGATGCCGGCTTGCAGTACACGAATCAGGGTAGCGGATTGCTGATCCCCCATCGTTGCGAAGATCGATGTGAAAATGCTCGTGATTCGGGTGGCAACCTGATAGGGACTTTCTTCGATTGCAGGAATGGAAGGATCGATGATCTGACGTTGCCGCCTGAATGGATTCAGCGGCAGACGTTCCGATATTACAAAGTGATTTTTTGGCACGGCCACTTCAGAGAAACGTGGCTCCACCTGCAGTGGCAGGAATCCGTCTGTGTAGTCGACGATCAGAGATCGTAAATGCTGCTGAGCCATTTCTGCCAGCAAGCACTGAATGCCATAAGTCTTTCCGGAGCCGGATGCTCCGAAAATGAGCATGTGGCGGTTATCCATGCGCGGGTCACCAAAGTGCCAGTAGGCTGGCTCACCGTTGCTCCGCGTGCCGATCAGTATGATTTTTGGGAGTGGGAAGGTTTCAATTGCAACTGCTGGAGATGTGATAGGTGGCATCTCGGGAATGCTTGCAGGCGCCGTTTGCCCACTGGCATGCGTTGCAGAAATAGACGGCGTTGACGCTGGTATCACCACTAGTGAAACGTCAGACTTGGGCGGAGTTAATTCAGTTTGTGAAATGTGGTTCGTATTGGGTGTTCCTCCTGGAAAAACGAACATTTCCGTCGATTGGGCCTGGCTTCTCGCCACTGCCGAAGCGTGAGTACCCGCCGAGTCAGGTCGCAGATCAATCGAAGGGCCACCGGCCTGAATCAGCGGTAGCGGTCGTGCCTCAGCGAATAGCTTGGTCAGTCCCTCGTAGCCCAGCGCCAGATGCCGAATGGTAAATCCAGACGGAATATGGAACGGTGGCTCAATCGCTCCAGGCGATAGAACCAATGGTGTGATCACAGGTAACGGTCCAGCCTCATTGGTCCAGAAGGTGAAAATCACAGCTTGCCAACGGATTTCAAACTGGCCCTCGGCTAGGCTTTCGAGAGCTTGATCGAGCGCTCGCGATTCCTTTTCTGCAAGCGTTACGACTGACCGAGACGTAATAGCCCGATGCAGTTGTGCCCACCAATAGCGTCGGTCAAACCCAAGGCGCCGTAAGTCGCAGCGGCTTGGTGCAAGCAAACCAGTCAAGTGGCGCAAGCCTTCCTGAACTTGCTCTTTGGCCTTGGCCAGATGAACTGGGTTGTTTTGGGCAAGCTTGCACTCCACCACCACGGCATGCACCAAGGGTACGTCGTCGGGGCGCACTTCCAATGTCAATTGCAAGAGATCCGGCCTCAGTGTCACATCCCCACCGACGAACCAGTGTGACAGTGAATCCACCGGCAGGAGTTGCGACATCTGTCCGGGTGGTGACGCCATTGCACGGTGGATCGCGGCGAACCCGACCACCTCTCGAATGCGCTCGTCCGCGCCGACCACAGCCCTCAATGAGGACAAGCCAATGATTTCCTCCACCTCACCGACGATCCGTGCCGCCATCGCCTCAAACCCATCCGATTTTGCGAAAGGCAGCAACCCCGTCAGCTTGGACGCGACCTGATCCGTGAGTTGCTTAAGCGTGTCCTGCTCGGTGGAGATGGTCAGATTCAACTCACCGTAGGCCCCGAGCCCAGAGGTAAAGCCGACGATCTTGCGCTGTTCCATCCCGTTTTCGCTGCATAGTAGGCGCTTGTCCACAAAAGGGTCTATGCAAGCTACCCATTGCGCCCCGCGATGCAAGGTTTCGACCAGTCCCACCCAGGGTTGGTAGTCGACGAGGCCGATGATTAAGTGATCTGGATCCGCGTTGCCCTCATAGCACAGCCTTGCTGACAAATCGGCGTGGCGCGTCTGGACCCGCAACCGACGGTTGCTAAGCAGACTTTGGCGGCGATAGCGGTCCCCGCCCTGGATCGGACGCGGATACTCGGCAATGGGAAACTGCACCCCCCCCCAACCATCGAAATTGAACTCGAAGGGCGCTCCGGCAATTGCACGACCGACTAATCCACCTCGCAGAAAGTGGAACAGAAAGGCGATGTCATAGAGTCGCTGTTCCTGCTTCAGTAGGTCAATGATCTGGTCTTTTGGGGCGTAGCGGTGACCCACCGATAGGACCAATGGTCGGCCATTCTCTTTTTGGCGCTCCAGCACATGGTTGCGCCATAGGGTCAAGCGTTTCTCCATGGCCATCGGCGAGGATGAAGTCGAGTAGACCATCACCGTGCAATGGAACGGTGGCCAGTCTGCAGAGGTTCGTTTGAGGTAGCCTTCAAGAAAGTGATCTACCCCGGCCAAGATGGTCTGCAGATCCCGCACGTTGACGGCCAGGATGCGCATTCCATCCTCGGCGAATGGGTAGAGTTGCTGGTAATCGCTTAATACGCTTGAGACCAGCTTCCGCTCCTCGCAGGGACGAACGATATCTTTCACGTCTTCTTCATCACCACTCTCATCGTCACGTAACAACGTCTGAACCGCCAGGCTTTTGTCCGCAGATGGTTCGGCTCCCAGATAGTGCAGCATGCCGAAGGATTTGATTGAGGCTGACATCTGTCCGTTCGGATCAACCACCAGTGCCGCCAAGGGGCGATGGATTTGAGCCAAATCTAACAGCCGTTCGAAGGCCACCTTTCCTTCCCCTCCTAGCGATAGCTCGCCCACGGCGTCTGGAAAGCCATCCGCCAAGTAACGGATCCGCGCTTGGGTCAACTCCAGCACAGCCGGACTCAATCCCCAGGCAATGGCGGCAGGCAGATACGGATCGTTTGCATTGACGCGCTCATCGACAAGCAGGAACGCCTTGTAGACCCGCCGCAGTAACTCACGGCTACCCAGAAAATTCACATCCTGCACTTTCTCGGCTAAACGATCATAAGCTGCCAACAAGGTAGGCAAGCGCTCCGTCCGTGCCGTGTAATAGCCATCAGTCTGTGCTGCATCGAGCCATGCCCTATAGCTAGCAATCAGGCTTGTGACCAGGCCCCAGAGGTGTGCATCGACTTGGTTGATCAGGAGCTCTTCGAGCAGATCAACCAGTTCCAGATCAGTCATTGCTTGGGACACCAAACGGTTCGCTTCGTCTTCATCGGCGGCAAAATAGAGCGCCGTCATAGCCACGGACGGAATACGGAAGGCGGGCAAAAGTCGCGAGGGTTCCTGTGATTGTGCCCAGCTAGCCCGAACCATTGCTGCGGACTCGAAAAGCACACGCTCCGGTTGGGTAGGGCCAAGCACCCACTTGAAAACCGATTCAATGGAGGGATCGCCACCGATGCCGGCGATGCTGACCTTGAATTGAACGCTCGGGCGCGCCCGACTTTTCCCTATCGTCAGCGTATCCAGTGCCAGATTCAGGGTGATGGGTACCGGGCGCTCCCACTGGCTACGGGGAAGCATCGCCTGATCCTCATCCAGCGGCAACTTGACATCGATCTCCTCGAAAACCTTATCGAGACCGCCAAGACAGCCCAGCAAGAGGTTCCGCGCTAATGCTTCAGCGCCAACGCCCTCGTCCTCATCCGCGACCAGATCGTGATCGAAACGTATCAGTTCGACATGGACACCGGCCAATTGCTCGGCCATGCCGTGGCCGCCGCATTCCTTGGAGAATTCTTCAAGACCTTGCCAGATACCCTCTAAGAGAGCCTCGATACTTGTACCGGAAAACGCCAGGATTTTTTTGGACCCACTGTCGCCTTTTTCCTGTTTCCTTTTCAGAATTCGCAGCACCGGCATCAAGTCTGTACGTAACAGTCGCGACTTAGCTTCTGCACTGGCTTCATGGATAAAGGCTCGCAGGGTCTCACGGTAGTCGGCTAAGTTCTGGTAGATCGTCTCGTCATTGAGAGTGCCGGGAGTTTCAAAATCCAACTCCGCTAACGCTTTCTCGATCTTCTGCCAGTCCTTCTTCTGCCCAGCAGGCGTTTTGTAACGTTGGTGCGAGATAAATGCATCGGCTTCTTTCAGCGCAGCAGCACCCTTGTCACGCAGTTCGGTGTCTCCAGCGTCGACAAACAAGGGAGGAATGCCCCATGCCGGCAGTTGCTTGAAGAAACGCTCGGTGAATTCGCCAAAACTATAGAATGCATCCCCTGCGATGACCCGCTGCTCCAGGAAATCCGCCAGCTTCCCCAGACGCAACGGGCGTAACTGAAATAACTGCTGAAGCACCGCGTTGAATTTCTCCAACTCCGATTCGCCGGCGTTCAGGTCCAGACGCTTGTTGATACGTTCCAGCCAGGGGATGAAGCCCTGCTCCATCTCCTGCCAGATCCGTGGCTCGTCGACTCGGTGAAAATCGGCGAGTCCGCCCTGGTCTGTCGCATGATTCAACCCAACCAGTACGACTACAAGGCCATCCGTCCCTTCATCCAAAGTGGTGCGGTTGCGGTACCAAGTCAGACGATCCTCTTCGTCGATCCATAGAAGTTCACCGTTAGAACCCAGAGCACCGAGGTCTGCCATCTTTTTGTGAAGTTGTATTTCCTCGGAGGTGGCGCACCAGTCATGCCACAAGTTGGTAGCGACCCGAAAATGGCAGGCGATAGTCTGCTGTTGGAGCCAGGTCAAACGATGGGCATCGAGGGACTGAAACAATTTGAAGACGGAATCTGGGTCCAGACTCTCGACGATGAAGCGTGCCTCGTGTGACCCGTCTGGCGCCTTTAACGTGCGGTCCCATTCCCGCATCAAATATTCGGCCAGTGATTCAATATAGAGGTTCATGCCTGCAGCTCCTTGCCCACTAGATCGGGGCGATGGCCACCCCGCAGAACTTGTGATTGATTTGATTCAGTGGCGTGATTCTAAATATATTGTCCTTACCCTTTTTCCTACGCGCCCCCAGGGTTATGGA
>CAISDD010000098.1 GCA_903883985.1 uncultured Pseudomonadota bacterium
GGTGGTCGCCCTGTCGCAGCTCAACCGCTCCCTGGAACAGCGCCCCAACAAGCGCCCGGTGATGTCCGACCTGCGCGAATCCGGCGCCATCGAGCAGGATGCCGACTTGATCCTGTTCATTTACCGCGACGAGGTCTACAACCCGGACACCCCCGACAAGGGCACGGCGGAAATCATCATCGGCAAACAACGTAACGGCCCCATCGGCACCGTGCGCCTGACCTTCCTGGGCGAATACACCCGCTTCGAAAGTTTCGCTGGGGGGGGGGGGTAGATACAAAGCACAAGGGGCAAGGCACAAGGAAATGCGCCGCCACCCACTTGCCACTTGCCACTGAACATGCGCCCGCTCATCGCCCATATCGACACCGCCGCCCTCGCCCACAACCTGGGGGTGGCGAAGGCCGCCGCCCCGAGTTCCCGAGTGTTGGCCGTGGTCAAGGCCAACGGCTATGGCCACGGTCTCGGTCGCGTGGCGCGAGCCTTGCGTGCGGCAGACGGCTACGCCGTGCTGGCACTGGAAGAGGCCGTGCAACTGCGCGGTGAGGGCTATAGCCACCCCATCGTCCTGCTGGAAGGCTTTTTCCACCCCGACGAGCTTCCCGAAATCGCCCGCCTGCACCTGCGCCCGGTGCTCCACCGCCAGGATCAGATCGAGACAGTAGCGCGCGCGCGCCTCGAGCACCGCGTCGATGTCCTGCTCAAGATCGATACCGGCATGCACCGCTTAGGGCTGCGCCCGGCCCGCGTGGCGGAAGCCCTGGCCGCCTTGCGTGCGGCCCCCCATGTCGCCAGCATCACCTTGATGAGCCACTTCGCCTGCGCCGACGACCCGGTCGTGGGTGTGGCGGAACAACTGGCCCTATTTCGCAAGACCACGGGGGATGGCCCTCTGCCCATCACCCTCGCCAACTCCGCCGCCATCCTGCGCTATCCGGACACCCATGGCGACTGGGTTCGTCCTGGCATCATGCTCTACGGCATCTCGCCTTTCCCGGGGCAAGTCGGCGCCGACCTCGGTCTGCTGCCGGTCATGACGCTGGAATCCCGGCTCATCGCCGTGCAGCGTATCTGTCGCGGCGAGGCGGTTGGTTACGGCGCGTGCTTTGTCGCCGAGCGAGACCTGAGTGTGGGCGTGGTCGCCGTCGGCTATGCCGACGGCTATCCACGCCACGCCGGCAACGGAACGCCCATCCTGGTCGAAGGCCACCTCACGCGCACCCTGGGCCGGGTGTCGATGGACATGCTGAGTGTCGACCTAACCCCCGTGCCCCACGCCCATGTTGGCAGCCCGGTCACCCTCTGGGGTGCCGATCTGCCGGCGGAACGAGTCGCCGCCCACGCCGGCACCCTAGCCTATGAACTGCTCACCGCCCTGGCGCCGCGCGTGCGGGTAGTGGAAATCTGAAGGGAAGAGATCATGTCCGACATCCTGAACAAAATCCTCGCCACCAAGCGCGAGGAAATCGCCGCCGCGAAACGCATCGAACCGCTGGAAGTGGTGCGTGCGGCTGCGGAATGGGCACCGCCCGCGCGCGATTTCGTCGCCGCCTTGCGCGTGAAGATCGAGGCGAACCACGCTGCGGTCATCGCCGAGATCAAGAAAGCCAGTCCCAGCAAGGGCGTCATCCGCGCCGACTTCCAGCCGGCAGAAATCGCCGCCAGCTACGCGCATGGCGGCGCCGCCTGCCTGTCGGTGCTCACCGACAGGGAGTATTTTCAGGGTGCGCCGGAATACCTGAAGGCGGCGCGCGATGCCTGCGCACTGCCGGTGTTGCGCAAGGACTTCATGATCGACCCCTATCAGGTCTACGAGGCCCGGGCGATGGGTGCCGACTGCATCCTGCTCATCGTTGGGGCCTTTCCCCCCTCTGAAAAAGGGGCTAGGGGGGGGATTTCTCAGATGCGCGAACTGGAAGCCATAGCCCATGCCCTGGGCATGGCCGTCCTGGTGGAAAGCCACGACGGCGAAGAACTGGACACGGCGCTGCAACTGCAAACCCCGCTGATCGGCATCAACAACCGCGACCTGCGCACGTTCGAGACCCGACTGGAAACCACACTGGAATTGATGAAGGCGGTCCCGCCCGAGCGCATCGTCATCACCGAAAGCGGCATCCTCACGCCGGCCGATGTCGCCCTGATGCGCGCACACGAAGTCGACACCTTCCTGGTCGGCGAGGCCTTCATGAAAGTCCCCGATCCCGGCGCGGAACTGGCTCGGCTGTTCGGCGATTAAGTAGGCCAGCGTAAAGAACCACTGATTAAATCCTTCGACTGTTCGACAAGCTCACAGCTCAGGACGAACGGCAATCCATTGATTCCGTTCGTGGTGAGCCTGTAGAACCATGAGCCTGTAGAACCATGAACGAAATCGAATAAATCAGCGGCTACCTAACCGGGGTTTAACCGGGGTTTAACAAGAGCCATATTTTTCACTTAACAATCATAAGGTTACTGCGTACTGGTGTTTTTTGTGCCCAGTTTTGCGCAGCGGTCAGATGATCAGTTTCTTGGTGCCTCCTGGGGCTGGGGTGATCTTCAATGCTTGGTAGAGTTCCATCAACGCGGGCTCGGGAAC
>CAISDD010000099.1 GCA_903883985.1 uncultured Pseudomonadota bacterium
ATGCTTGAGCCGAGGCGCTTGATTTTTGCCAGGCTGCGGCTTCTCGGAGTTCTCTGATGGCGTCCCGCCGGCTGCACAGCACCTTGCCGTTGCGCCGCGTACTGGCCTTGAGGTAGGCGTCAATGAGTTCTTCGGGAGGCTCGGAGCCGGTCAGGGCCGCGCAGGTAGCCATGGGCGGAGGGTTTGTGAGCAGTGAATTGGGCAGAGCGCCCCACAGGGTTTGGCGGTTCATGTCAGGCTCCAATGGTTTGGGTTGTGCGGGTGAAACCGTTGGCCATCCTGGCTCGGGCGATGCGGATCAACCGGCCGCGCACGCTCTGCCAGGTGGGTTCCGCGCCCAGGCTCTGGCGCAGATCGTCGGCGATGCGGTTGGCGTGGCTTTCATTCACCAGGCCGTGGCAGAAGTCCGGCAGGGTGAAAGCCTGGCCGCGGGGTTTTCCGGGGACGGGGTAGCCGCAGAGGATGGACATATCAACCTGTAAGGAGAATGGAAAATGGCAACGTCTACGTGTCCGAAATGCTCAGGCATCACCTTCGAGATGAAGGAGGCCGAGCGCATCAAGGGGAACGCCTATCGGATGATGTTCATCCAGTGCGCATCCTGCGGCGCAGTCGTGGGGACTGCTGACTTCTTCAACGCCCCCAAACTTTTGGAGAAAATCGCCGCCAAACTCGGCCTCAAGCTCTTCGATTGAAGGTAAGCCGTTGAGGGGAAGGTTGAGACGCTCGATCATGCGGGTGTTGCCTTGGGCGATGGCGGCGGAAAGGGCGGCTTTGGCCTGCTTTGTCCGGTAGTCCTTGGTGACCCTGAAGGCGCGGTCATGAGCTTGGGTGAGTTGGTCTTGGAACATGGCGGACCTCACTAGGAGATGACGATGGAAGAAAACGACCAGCAAGACGATGGCACGATGGATTTGTTTGGCGGTTTCATGGATGCCATTGCGGTTCTGGCGGTGACGCTTGAGCGGCAGGGCGTGATTCCGGTATCGGCTTACGCCGAGAATCTGATGAGCTTTCGCCAAGGAATCGAACCCGGAACCATGAAAGAAGTCGTGATAGACCAGATGCTAAAAATCCTGGCCGGTGATCAGGTCGAGGCGCTGCTGCGGCGTCAGCGGTTTCATCTGGTATCACGCACTGAATCCCCTGCAATTCCGCCCAGCGGCGAACTTCCTGACCCTGGCGCTCAAACGCCTGGCGGGCTTGAGTAGGCGTCATGATTTACGCCGCCCGCCGTTCCAGCGCCTTGGCCGGATTGGCACAGATGGTGCCGGCCTTGAGGCCGAGCTTGACGGCGATGTCGTGGGCTTGGCCACGGATGCACTTCTTGCGCCCGCCCAGCACCTCGAACACCAGGTTGGGGCTGAACTGGTTGGCGATGGACCATTGGGTAATGGAGACGCCGGCATCCTGAAGAGCCTGGCGGGCTTCGGCGGCGGTACGGAGTTTCATTTGAGGCTCCTTGATAAGGGGTTGGTATGCATCAGGATCAAACGGTGATGTTCAGAGCAATGATTTCAGAGGGCGCGCAGGCGTCCAAAAAGGCGGCGGAAGACCAGCGGCTGAAAGAGGAGTTCGAGGCCATGGAAAAGGGATTGCTAGGCAAGATGAAGGACGCAGACCTGGCCGCGTGGCAGGCGCGTTACCCAAGGGACTCGGCGCAATCCCTGCTGGCTGACCAGAGCTGGAAAATCCGTCTGGCGCGCAAGAGCGCCCTGTATTCCCTCGGCATTGGATTGCTGTGCGCTGCGCTGGGGTTGGCAGGGGGATACCTGCTGGGCCGGGCCAATCCGGCTGGAACACAGATACCCCATCAGGAGGCCAAGCAGCCCGAAGATCAGCGCGCAAGCCACGATCTCCCGCCACAAGCCACGCAGCCAAAACCAGGAATGGGAAAGGAAGTAGTAAAGGGGGCGCGTTAGAGGGCCGAGTTGGTCCGGCGACCAGAATCGGTCGAACCCGGAGTAATAGTCCCGTACCAGGTTCGTCTTTTCTTCAAGGGTCATGGTGAGGCTCCTTGTGTTTTGCATTCGTCATAACAGGAAGAATTCCTGTTATAGAAGTGCCGATTAAGTCGCCGTCCGGTGTCTGACGGTGTGATTGAATTATTGTGCTCCAACGAGCGAAAGTCAACAACTATTTTTGAGTGCGTATGAACTCTATTGGCGAGCGCCTAAGAGAAGAGCGAAAACGGCTGGGGTTGAGTCAGGATGCCCTTTGCCAAATTGGCGGCGTCCAACGCCGGGCGCAGGTGAATTACGAGGCAGATGAGCGCCAGCCTGATGCCGCCTACCTGGCCGCCGTTGCCGCCGCCGGTGTCGACGTCCTCTACGTCCTCACCGGCCAGCGGGCGGGCGGCGTCGAGCCTGCGCCGCTCTTGCCCAAGCGCGCCAAGGCGCTACTGGACAATTGGGAGGCTTGCGACGAAGCCACAAAAAAGGCCTTGGAAACG
>CAISDD010000100.1 GCA_903883985.1 uncultured Pseudomonadota bacterium
ACCACCAGGCCGAAGGTGCCCAGACTCATGAGCACGTAGACGATGGCGTAGAACATGGAGACCGAGTAACCGGCAAAGGTGCCGGAGAGGATACCCAGCAGCAGGAAGCCCATGTGCGAAATCGTCGAGTAGGCCAGCATGCGCTTGATGTTGGTCTGCATGATGGCAGCCAGGTTGCCGATGGCCATGGAAAGGACCGCCATCACCGCCAGCATTCCCTGCCAATCGCCCACGGCGGGTTGCAGGCCATCGACCAGGATGCGCATGGTGAAGGCGAAGGCGGCGAGCTTGGGCGCGGAGCCTATGAACAGGGTGACGGCGCTGGGCGCACCCTGATAGATGTCCGGCACCCACATGTGGAAGGGAGCCACACCCATCTTGAACCCCAGGCCCGCGACCAGGAAGACCAGGCCGAAACTGAGTAGCGTGGGGCTACGCACCCCCATGTAGACCGTGGCGGCGAGCTTGTCCAGTTCCAGTGTACCGGTCAGGCCATAGAGGATGGACATGCCGTAGAGCAGCAGGCCGGAGGCGAGCGCGCCCAACACGAAGTACTTCATGGCAGCCTCGGTGGCCAGCTTGTTTTCCCGATCCAGTGCGACCAGGGCATAGAGCGACAACGACAGCAACTCCAGACCGACGTAGAGCACCAGGAAATGGTTGGCCGAGATCATCACCATCATCCCCAAGGTGGCGAACAACAGCAGGACGAAGAACTCGGTCCTGAACAGCTTGCGCTCTATCAGGTAAGCACGCGAATAGATCACCACCGCGATGCCCGAGAGGTAGGTCATGAGCTTCAAAACATCGGCCATCGGGTCGGCAACGAATTGCCCGGAGAAGGCGTATTGCGGCGAACCGGAACTGTCGAAGGCGGTGATGGCTGCCGCCCCGACCAGGGTGAGCAGCGTCAAGGCGTAGGACCACACGGCCTGCCTGGTCGTGACGCCGAGCAGCAGGATGGCGCAGGTCATGAGCAGCACGAAGATCTCGGGCAGGACGGGTATCAGGTCGGGGAGAGTCAGGGTCATTGCGTGCATGATCATTACCGTGAACGCCGCGTTAACGACGCTTCAAGCTCCCCTCTCCCGCTGGCGGGAGAGGGGCGGGGAGGTGAGGGAAAGGCATGGCGGAGACACTCATGATTCGTGATGGCCTATCGCAATGCTCGTCAGGGCGCCAGTTTGCTGTGCGATATCTGCACCAGCAGGTTATCCACGGAGGTATGCATGACCTGGGTCAGTGGCAGCGGGTACAGGCCTATGGCCAGTACGCCGATGGCCAGCAGCGTCAGCACGATGAATTCACGGCCGTTGATGTCCTGCATGGCCCCCACCTGTTCGTTGCCGACCGGGCCGAACACCACGCGCTTGTACATCCACAGCGTGTAGGCCGCGCCGAAGATCAGGGTGGAGGCGGCCAGGAAGGCCCACCAGAAGTTGACCTTCACCGTTCCCAGGATCACCAGGAACTCGCCAACGAAGCCGGAAGTTCCGGGCAGGCCGGCATTGGCCATGGCAAACAACATGAAAAAGGCCGCGAACTTAGGCATGGTGTTCGCCACTCCGCCGTAATCCGCGATCTGGCGCGAATGCACCCGGTCATACATCACGCCCACACACAGAAACATCGCCGCGGCGACGAAACCATGCGAGATCATCTGGACCAGCCCACCTTCCATACCGAGTCGGCTGAAGATGAAGATGCCCAGGGTGACGAAACCCATGTGGGCGATCGATGAATAGGCGATCAATTTCTTCATGTCCGCCTGCACCAGGGCGACCAGGCCGATGTAGACCACCGCGATCAGGGAAAGGGCGATCATGAGGCCGGCCAG
>CAISDD010000101.1 GCA_903883985.1 uncultured Pseudomonadota bacterium
TGGGTTGCGCCGACATGAAACGTCGGCTAACGCAAGCTGCGCTGACTGGGGTAAAACCGGCGAGACGCCGACGCTACTCATTAGCGCCAGGTCGAAGCTTGCAAGGTGTTGGGCTTCGCCTTGCTCAGCCCAACCTACGCGAGCTCAATCAATAGTGGTCGAAAGCCTGAAAACGATTTTTCATCGTCACTCAGCGACAGCAAGACACAAGGTTGGCTTAACGTCGACTCATACCCGCAAGCAACTTGGTAGGCGAACTCGCTAGAACCCCCTCAGCCAATGTGACACCATGCAAACTCCAGGAGCAGATCTGCGTACTTGTGCCTATTCAAAGCCAGAGCGTGCCCCCCTGGTGAGGGTCATGGAATATCCGGGCTGAGGGATGGGGCCAGAGGGAGACCAAGGCATGGATGACGCTGAGCAGAAGCAAGTAATGAAAGAACCAGGCACACCCCAAAGCATCGTCGCCATCCTGGTCGCAAAGCTGAATCTGGCTGATTTTCAGAATGCCGTCCCGATGCTTCGCGAACTGAGCATCGCCAACGATACGCAGACAGAACTCAAAGAGATCGAGCTGAGCGTCGAGTCGATTCCTGCCTTTCTGAAGCCGAAACTCTGGCGGGTCGATGCGGTAGGCGCTGGCGAGCGTTACCACATCACCGATCTGGACGTTCAGCTCGACGGCGCGCTGCTCAGTCGGCTGACGGAAGCCGAGAAAGCGACGGTGTCCTTCGTTCTGCGTCGCCGTGGCGAGGCCGGCGAGGAGCTGGCGCGGCTCGAAAGTACGGTAGAACTGCTGCCCCGGAACCAATGGGGTGGTTTGTCGCATCTTCCCGACATGGTTGCCGCCTTCGTCCAGCCGAACGAACCGGCGGTCGAGCGCCTGCTCAAGCAAGCAGCCGAAATTCTGCGCAAGAACGGCAAGAAACCGGCACTGGATGGTTACCAGGGTGGATCGAAGCGCGCCTGGGAATTGGCTTCCGGCATCTGGAGCGCGGTCGCCGCTCTGGGTCTGGATTACGCGCTACCACCCGCAAGCTTCGAGCACACCGGCCAGAAGGTGCGTGGGCCGGCACAGATTGTCGAGTCGGGCCTGGCGACCTGTCTCGATCTCGCACTGCTGTTCTGTTCCGCCATCGAACAGGCTGGGTTGAACCCGCTGCTAGTCTTTACCAAGGGCCATGCCTTTGCCGGGGTCTGGCTGAAATCAGAAGAGTTTTCGACCACCGTGGTCGACGATGTCACGGCCCTGCGTAAGCGGGTGAAACTCAAAGAATTGCTGCTGTTCGAGAGCACCCTCGTCACTCAGCGTCCCGCTCCAGCTTTTTCCTATGCGACCCAATCAGGGGCGCAACAGATTTCAGAAGAAAAGGAAGATGTTTTCGAACTGGCCGTGGATATCCGTCGCGCGCGTTTACAGCGTATCAAGCCGCTGGCCAGCGCCGAAACCCCCATCCCCACTGGTCCTGTCGAGCCACCACAAGTCAAAGAACCGGTGTTCGAGGACGCGCCCGACCTGCTGGATGACGATTCCATGGCCGAGCCGGACCCGGCCACGCTCAACCCGAAGGATCGACTGGCGCGCTGGCAGCGGAAGTTGCTGGACCTGTCTCTACGCAACAACCTACTAAACTTCAGGGGTGGCAAGAAGTCGCTCAAGCTCGAAGCGCCGGACCCCGGCGCGCTGGAAGACATTCTGGCGGGCGGCCAAATCATCAAGTTGCTTCCCCGCCCCGATCTGATGGACGGAGCCGATCCTCGAAATCAGGCGATCTACGAAGGGCGCGAACGCGAGGACGTGCGCCGTGAACATGCGCTCGATGCCTTGCAGCGCCGGGAAGTGTTCGTTGCAATCCAGCAAACGGAGTTGGAAACGCGGCTGGTGGAGCTGTATCGCGCGGCCCGGTCAACCATGCAGGAAGGCGGCGCGAACACGTTGTTTCTCGCCTTGGGCTTCTTGTCCTGGACGCGGGATGACAAGGCCGGCCAGCGCTATCGCGCGCCATTGATCCTGGTGCCGGTGACGTTGAACCGCAAAAGTGTGCGCTCAGGCTTCAGCCTGACCCTGCACGACGACGAACCCCGGTTCAATCCGACGCTCATCGAGATGCTGCGCCAGGATTTCAAGCTCAACCTCGGCGTGGCGGAAGGCAAGCGGCCCAAGGACGACGCCGGCCTGGATGTGGCCGTCATCTGGAAATCCGTCTCACAGGCAGTGAAAGATATCCCGGGATGGGAAGTCACGGAAGATGTGGCGCTGGCGATGTTCTCCTTCGCTAAATACCTGATGTGGAAAGATCTGACCGACCGCACCGAGCAGTTGCGCGAGAACCCGGTGGTCTGCCATCTCATCGACACACCACGTGAGAGCTTTCCATCCGGCGTGCCCTTTCCCAACCCGATGAAGCTCGACAGCGAGTTCACGCCGGAGCAGACGTTTTGCCCCATGGCCGCCGATTCCTCGCAGCTTTCCGCCGTCATGGCGGCCGCGCGCGGCAAGGATTTCGTTCTCGTCGGGCCTCCCGGCACGGGCAAGAGCCAGACCATTTCCAACCTCATCGCGCAGTGCCTGGCCGAACGTAAGCGGGTGCTGTTTGTCTCCGAGAAGATTGCCGCCCTCGATGTGGTGTATCGGCGGCTACGCGAAGTGGGCCTGGGCGAGTTCTGCCTGGAACTTCACTCCAGCAAAGCCAGAAAACTGGACGTGCTGGCGCAACTGGAAAAGGCCTGGGATGCGCAGGGCGCCATCGACCCTGACGCCTGGCACGCTGAAGCGCGGCGACTGAAGCAGTTGCGTGATCAACTCAATATCTACGTCGAGCGGCTGCACTTCCGGCATACGAATGGCATGACCATTTATGAAGCCATCGGCCAGGTCGTCGCTGGAAAGGATATGCGGGCACTGGCGCTGTCTTGGCATTCGCCTCATGTCCACGACTTGGCAGCGATGGAAACGATGCGGGACGTGGTCGACCGCTTGGAGGTCAACGCCCAGGCAGTGGCATATGCCAACAGCGGTGGCAACAATGGCGGCACCTTTGCCGACAACCCCCTGGCGGCGATCGGACAAGGCGATTGGTCGCCAAGCTGGCAACAGGGCCTGGTCGATGCCGCGCGCGCTGTCGTGCCGGCCGCTCAAGCGGTAACGCAGACTGGCTGGCGCTTCCTGCAAGTTGTTGGCCTGCCTCGGCCGCCGCTCGACCGGCGGGTTCGGGGCGCCGTGGCCGTGCTCGCCAGAACCTTGCCGCATGCTGCCGGGCGGGACTGGCGCTTCGTATTGCGCAACGACGCCCACGCGATTGCCGAGAGGCTGCGGGATGGCGCAACGCTGCTGGGCCGGCATCGCGATATCAACGACGAACTTGCGCCCCCCTGGCCGGATGAAGTCGTCAACGCCTGCCAGCGTGGCATCAAGTTGCTGCGGCAACGCGCGGCGATGCGCGCCCACCTTGGCCTGCCGTGGCCGGTGGACGTGGCCGAAGCACTACGCAAGGGCCTCGGGCTCCTCGACGGCATCAGCCAGGCAACCGGGCAACTCTCGGTCCAGTACGGCGAACAAGTGGAACAGCTGAACGTGGCCCAACTCCAGCGCGAATGGGCCAAGGCCGAGAAGACGATCTGGCCGCTGTCCTGGCTAGGGAAGCGCAAAATCAGCAAGACGCTGGACGCGGCGGTCGCGGGCGTTGGAGAGCCGGATGTCGCCAGGGACCTCTCCGCGCTGGCTAGGATTCGGGCCTTGCGGATCGAGGTTGCCGCGCTCGCGCCAGGCGCCGTGACTGACGGCGTCTGGGCCGGCCTGCAAACGCGGCCCGAACTGGCCCTGAGTGCCCTCGAATTCCAGCAGGCGCTGGCTGCCGCCCGAAGCGAGCAAGCCTGGGAAGACGCCGGCTTCGAATCCATCGCCGAAGGCCGTTGTGGCGACCGCCTCGCCAAGGAGTTGGAACGCCTGCGCCTACTGCGCTTGCTCGATGCCGAATTGAGTAAGCTGGCGCAGCTTGGCACCGACACTTCCGGGCTCTGGGCCGGACTTGCCACAGTCACGGAACGCCTGGACGCGGCATTGCGGTTCCAAGTGTCGCTAATGCAGGTTCGAGAATCCGGAACGCTCGCCGGTGACTATGCGTCCGTGGCCAGCGGTGAATGCGGCGCGGCCTTGCAGGCGGACTTCCAGCGCCTGCGCCAGCGCGCGGCGGTCGAACAACAACTAGCCACCTTAGATGACCTGCGGGACATCACGGCGGGCCTCTGGAGCGGGCTGAATACACCCGCCGATGAAGTGGACAAGGCCTTGAAGTTCCAGGCCGCCATCGCCGCCGTCATTGCCAATCTCGCCGCCTCGCCCGAGGCCATCACGGCAATCAGGATGCCGTTGGAGCGGCTCATTGGCGAAGGCAATGCGTTATTGGAACCCGGCGGCGCCATCGCCGCAGCGGGCGAAGCGTATCTCGGCGCCTGGGGCACCCTGCAACCGGCCCTCGACCGCCTGACCACGGCGGGACATTTCTCGGACGCCGGCAAAACCGACTTCGCGGAGGTGCCCCTTGATGAACTCAGCGACCGCTGCACCGCCATCGTCCACTCGGAAAATCGGCTGCATGCCTGGTGTGCATGGCGCAAAGTCCGCGACCAGGCGGTCACGCTTGGTCTGACTCCCCTGGTGGCCGGCATCGAGCAAAGCGTCGTCGCCTCGGGCACAGTGCTCCATGCATTCGAAACCAACTACAGCCGCTGGTGGCTGAATGTAGTGGTCGATGAAGAGCCAGCCATCCGCACGTTCGTGTCGGTGGAGCAAGAGAAGCGCATCGCCGACTTCCATGCACTGGACGATCGCTTCACCGATCTGACCCGCGCCTGGGTACGCGCCGGACTCTGCGCCGAGTTGCCGAAACAGGATGGTGTCACCAGGAACTCCGAGTGGGGCATCCTGCGCCACGAGATGAAAAAGAAGAAGCGGCACATGCCGCTACGCGAACTGATGTCCAGCATCCCCACGGCGCTGACCAGCCTCACGCCCTGCCTGCTCATGAGCCCCTTGTCGATTGCCCAATACCTGGCCGCGGACGCCACCCGTTTCGACCTGGTCGTCTTCGACGAAGCCTCCCAGATTCCGGTATGGGATGCGGTAGGCGCCATCGCGCGGGGCAAACAGGTCGTCATGGTTGGCGACCCAAAACAGTTGCCGCCCACCAATTTCTTCGACCGCGCCGAATCGGACCAGGACGACGAAGACGTGGAAGGCGACCTGGAAAGCATCCTCGACGAATGCCTGGGCGCCAGCCTGCCCACCATGAACCTGGCCTGGCACTATCGCAGCCGCCACGAAAGCCTGATCGCCTTCTCCAACCACCGCTACTACGGCGGCGGGCTTGTCACCTTCCCGTCTCCGGTTACCGAAGACCGGGCGGTCAGCTTCCACCATGTCGACGGCGTTTACGAGAAAGGTGGCGCGCGCATCAACAAACCGGAAGCCCGCGCGCTGGTCGCGGATATGGTGGGACGGCTGAAATCTCCCGGCTTCCGCGAATCAAAGCTGACCATCGGCGTGGTCACCTTCAATACCGAACAGCAAGCGCTCATAGAAGACCTGCTGGACGAAGAACGACGCCAGGACCCGTCCATCGAGCCCCATTTCGCGGAAATGGAACTGGAGCCCGTGTTCGTAAAGAACCTGGAAAGTGTGCAGGGCGACGAGCGCGACATCATGTACTTCTCCATCACCTACGGCCCGGACCTGCACGGCGCAGTGTCGATGAACTTCGGCCCGATGAACCGCGCGGGTGGCGAGCGGCGCCTCAACGTCGCCATCACCCGCGCCCGCCACGAACTGCGCGTGTTTACCAGCCTCAAGCCCGAGCAGATGGACCTTGCCCGCACCCAGGCCATCGGCGTGCGCGACCTGAAGCTTTTTCTCGAATTCGCCGAGCGCGGCCCCCGTGCCCTGGCGGAAGCCACCCACAGCAACCGAGGCGATTTCGAAAGCCCGTTCGAAGAATTCGTCGCCACCGCTCTCTCCAGGAAGAACTGGCAACTGCACACCCAGGTCGGCGCCTCCGCCTTCCGGATTGACCTTGCAGTCGTCCATCCCGACGCCCCCGGCGCCTACCTCACAGGTATTGAATGCGACGGCGCCACCTACCACCGCTCCGCCACCGCACGCGACCGCGACAAATTGCGCGAGCAGGTCCTGCGCGGCCTGGGCTGGGAAATCCTGCGCGTCTGGTCCACCGACTGGTGGATCGACCCCCAAGGCACGCTGGAAAAGCTGGATTCCAGGTTACATTTGCTGCTCGAAACCAGCCGAGCCAAGCGCGCCGAAGCAGAAGAACAGGCAGCTGCACGGCTCGCGGCAGAGGCGGCAATCACCAAGGCCAGGGGCGATGCCAGTACCGGAGTGGAGGGGGAATCGGCAGGAGCGGACAAGTCTGCACCAGGGATGTCACGCGAAGACGAAGCGCCAGCTTCCTACCCGGCCAAGGTGTATGCCAGGAACGCCAGCGAAACACCGGTCGCGCAGATGTTCACGGAGGCCGATCCGGCAAACGCGGTGAAAACCGTCGATCCGAAAGCTTTCTATGAAACCTCCTATGACCCCGCGCTTGCTCGAATGATCGCCCATGTCGTCGAAATTGAAGGCCCGGTGCTGGACGCGGTTCTTTCCCGCCGCATTGCCCGCGCCCACGGCTGGCAGCGTACCGGTGTGCGCATCCGCGAGAGAGTCGAAATACTGGCCACCAAGTCGCACCGAATGACCGAAGAAGACGTCGGAACCTTCTACTGGCCGAACGGACGTGGCCCCGAGGCACCCATAGCGTTCCGGCGCGCGGCCGATGCTACCGCCAGGGCGGTGGATGAAATCTGCATGCAGGAACTGGTTGCTCTGGCACGAGATGTATTGGACATCGGCAAAGTTGGAGAGGCCGCGATAGTCGCCATGGCGCGCGAACTTGGACTACACAGTTTGAGAACTGCGAGCCGGGGAAGGTTTGAGCAGGCGGTACAGAAAGCAGAGGGCCACTGATGCAGCCAGTCACTGAGACATTTTCTGTCGCCTCTCTATTGGGGTCGTGCAACAAAGAAACCCTGTATTGATTCGGCATTCGTGGTGCCACCAACGTTGTCTTGAAACGACATCGGCAATCAGATTTCAAAAATAGACGCCGGATAACTGCATCGCGCTCGTAAATCGCCCGTCGTCTCGTCGAAGCCGGCCTCCAAACCACATAACTTTATTACTCCCCAAGCCCCCCCGAAAATGACATCGCCAAGTAACGAGGAACAGATCACAGAACACCGCGCCTGGCTGGCCGGTATCTCCAAAGAAGGGCTCGCGCTGTTTTCCGATCTCGGTAATCTACTTTCCGAAGTCGATGAGTTGATATTGAAGTCGGATGAAGTGCTGAACTACTCGCAGCCCCAATGGACGGCAGGGCATCCGCTTCTGGAAGCGTCATCGGCCTGACAAGTTGGAGCCAGTTGTGATTGTCTGGCAGAAGAGTTCTCGAACTGGTCGCTTCTGGCCGAAGCAGGTCAACGGTCATCTCAGCAAGCGTCTTTGCCGGCGCGGGGCGTTCGAGGTCAACGCCGAAGTCACGATGAAAACCTTGGCCATCGTCGACAAGCTACTGGCAATGCGGAAGAGCCTGGCCATGCTGCTGTACCGCACACGGCAATCGGTTAACATCCCCAAAACCCAGCAGAAGCCGGTGCTGAACTTCCAGCGTAAACGGCTGGCCGAGCTTCGGGCCGCGAGCGAAAAGAATCTATGCAGTTTCTAGATGTCTCCTGGGCAAGGTGGCCAGCCGAACGTGTACCGTTCGAGCCCTCTGCGGGATGAACGCGCCGCTATGGAGGCGGGGCCAGCGCCCCTACTTGTTGTTCTTCGCAATCTGCCGGCGCAGCCGCTCGATGGCCAACTTCTTGGCCGCCGGCGTGCCCCAGGGCGGGGCACGATCCGGTTCCGGCTCGGGGACGGGGGCAGTGAGCCTGGCTCTCTGGCGCGCTTCCGCCTCCTCGCGCAAGCGTGCTTCTTCCCGATGGCGAGCTTGCCATTCCTGGTACGCCGCTTCCTGGCGCGCCCATTCCCGCTCGGCGGCGATGGGGGTGGTGGCTGGCGCCAGGCCGGCTTGCTGGAGGTAGTCATTCAGCGCCTGCCAGACCGAGAGGAACTCCGTCACCTCCGCGAATTCCGCAATGAACGGCAAGTTGAGCGCCTGGAACAGCTGCGTCCACTCACCGTAGCCACCGTGCCGTACCGTCAGGGCCGGGTTGAACTGGTACCAGCCCTGGGCCACCCGCTTGAACAGGGCGCGGTTGTAGGCATAGTCCCGGTCCACTGCGCGAGAAGACGGCGCTGAGGTGCTGCCGCTTGTTGCGCTCGGGCCGCACCACGTTCGCCGGCAGATGCGCCCAGGCGTCGAGGTTGGCCTTCGTCTCGAACGCGGCATGGGGATGCCGCAGGACATGGGTGAAGCGGGACTTGAACAGCGTCCAGCAGGTCTGGAACAGGAAGTACTCGGACTGATGTCGGTCGATGCGCACCAGGCGGTTGCCGGTATTCACGTCGACGCTGGCCGGTGCGAGCAGTTCGTAGAGGGCGGCGAAAGGACCACGGGCGAAGGCGGCATCGCAGAAGGCTTCGCGCATGGCCCAGTGCAGGGCGTTGGCGCCGAAATGATCGGCGCCCCGCTCCAGCAGCGCTTCCACCAGAGCGACATTGCCGGCGGCGGCGGCGGCCATCAGTGGGGTCAGGTTCATCGGCAGACAGTGGTCGATGCCGTAACGCTCAGTATCGCGCAGGAGGTCGCGGAAATTGCGAGCGAAGTAGGCGGCGTGATGCTTGCGCCTGAGCTGCACCCGCCCTTTCTCGAACTTCCTGGCAGCGTCGTAATGCCCCTCATGAACCAGCCAGTGGGCCAGCGCGGGCTCATCGTGGCAAGCGGCCACTTCCAGGAGTTGCTGGCGCAGCTTGCCGCCGGGCACCTGCTCGCGGAACACCTTCACCGGCAGTTCCGTCACCCGCGCCGGGTCGAACACTGGCCAGGGCACCGGCGCCAGTTTCAGGATGTCGCGCCGGATCGCCTCGGCCTGTTCCTGTTTGCCTTGCAGTTCGAGCTTGGCCGCCTCCTTCTGCCAGTCTTCCAGGCTGGATTTGCTGGATTCGACCCGCGCCTGCCCGGATGCCGAGAGGTCGAGCAGGGTGAAAACCGGGTGGATTGGCGTAATAAATATCCCGCGCGTTGCGGGCAAGATAGGCGGAATGGGTGACATACAGCACCTCGCCCTCGGCGTGCTTCAGCTTCTCCAGGATCAGCGCCGTCTTGCCGCTGCCGGCGCTGCCCACCACGATCAGCGGCGCGGGCGCGCGATACACCGCCTCCTGGGCATCATCGAAACTGATCGGCTTGTCGAGCAGATGGATTTCGCCACGCTCCGGATGCAGATAACGCAGCGGCCGAGCTTCCGTCTCGGCCTCCTCCAGCTCGCAATCGGTAATCCGGCTCTCGTCGATGGCCGCGCCGCGCAGGAAGCGAGAGCCGTCGTAGTCGTGGTTCAACACCACTTCCAGCATCAGCGCGCAAACCTCATCGCCGTGGCGCACCAGAGAAAAGATCAGCCGGTCGGCCTCATCCAGCTTGGCCCGGCAGAACTTGCCATGGCCGGGATGCACCAGCTTCTTCACCTGGGCTGCGCGGAAATCGCCCCGAGCGATGGCTTCCTTCACCTTGCGATAAGCGGCGGCGACGTGTGAGGTGTCGAGGCCGGTGCATTCGAGGATTTTCATGGGGGGTGAGGGATGGGCATGGGCTGGCAACGGACCCGGATTTTCCCATTGAGGAAGGGAGATGTCTGTCCCGCGCGGGCGAAGTCCTGGAACCCGGTGGCGTGGAAACGCGCACGCATCCAACTCCCCGGCGTCTGGCCCGATCGAGTAACTGTTTGACGGCCTCAGTTGGCTATCGATCTGGCCTGGCCGAATGTCAGAAACATGCTGAAAAGCGCCATTGATTGATGGCGAGTGATTGTCTCAGTCCGACCCGGAAGAGCCGCACGGCCACCGACGCCTTGATGGGCGGATGTCTGGGGTTGAGCCGCCGTTCAATACAACGAGGTGGATGCCGTCTCATCGGCCTGCTCTTTCGTCGACGATGACGTTACTGCTCTCTGTGACTACACATTCCGTTGATGGAATATTTTTGTTATAGTGACACCATGAGTTGGGAAGTCGAATACACCAATGAATTCGGCGACTGGTGGGCTGGTCTCTCTGAAGAGGAGCAGGAAGCAGTGGCCGCGTCCGTGCGCTTGCTCGAAGAGCGAGGGCCGGTACTGGGCTTTCCGCATAGCAGTGGAATCAGTGGATCAAAGCACAGCCATATGCGGGAACTCCGCACGCAGCAAGGTGGCAGGCCATTGCGAACACTGTATGCGTTTGATCCGCTACGAAACGCCATCTTGCTGATAGGAGGGGACAAGACGGGGAACGACCGCTGGTACGACGTGCATGTTCCAATTGCTGACCGACTCTACGACGAACACTTGGAGCAACTTCGCAAGGAAGGGCTGATCGATGGCTAAGAAATTTTCAGAACTGCGCTCGCGTATGTCCCCCGAGTCTCAGGCGCGGGCCGAGGCCGAAGCGCAAGCTATGCTGGCCGAGATGCCGCTCAATGAACTACGCCAGGCGCGTGGGCTGTCACAAAAGATGTTGGCGGACGTTCTCCACGTCCAGCAACCATCTATCGCCAAGATGGAGAAACGCACGGATATGTACCTCTCCACGCTACGCAGCCACATCGAGGCGATGGGTGGCCAATTGGAAGTGGTCGCGCGCTTTCCGGACGGCGCGGTGAAGATCAGCAATTTCTCCGACCTGGAAAGCAATGCCACGGCCTGATTTGCGCGAAAGCCGAATCATTCCTCGGTGGACTGAATAAACGCCGTCTATGAAACCGTGGTACGTCCCCAATTACGCGCCAATTGCGCGCTAATTACGCGCGAGCAATAAGGAATGCACCAATGAAAAAGTTACTATTGTTAACGATTGGAGTACTTCTTTGTTGCGCATGTGCGGCATGGGCAGGTTCTTTGGAAGATGGTATTACGGCGAGAGATCATGGCGACTATAAAAAGGCATTGAAAATATGGAGGTCATGGGCGGATCAAGGAAGTCAATTGGCTCCATACCTAATTGGCGTAACGTATGAAGAAGGTCATGGTGTTGCCCAGGATTTTGCACAAGCGCTTAAATGGTACAAACAGGGTAGTGCACGGGGTAACCA
>CAISDD010000102.1 GCA_903883985.1 uncultured Pseudomonadota bacterium
ATGTGATCGTCGCCATCCTGGTGCTGGTGTTCGGCACCATACTGGCGCGATTCATCAACCGCCTGGTGTTTGCCTGGCTCTCCAACATGGAGTTCCAGGGCGCGCTGACCGTATCGACCTTCTCCGAATACGCCATGCTGGTATTCGTGTTCTTCATGGCTCTGGAGCAATTGCAGATCGCCAATGAACTGCTCACCGCTGCCTTCATCATCGGCTTCGGCGCCGTCGGCCTGGCCTTCGCCATCGCTTTCGGCCTGGGAGGGAAGGAATGGGCCGGCAGGGTCATCGAGAAGGTCGTGAACCAGAAACGGCACGTCTGACGCGCACCGAAACGATGCCTCGACTCGGACGTCAGGCCCGGCGATCTCGCTGAGTGTGTCGTCTCTGGGGCTGGCCTGGCTTGGCCGGCCGATCGCGGGTGGGCTCCTGGTTCTCGGGTGCGTTGCCGCGGTCGCCCCCAGCGTCCTTGATCAGGCCGCACCAGTTCAGGAGCTCCCTCACGTCGGCCTCGGCCATTTCTTCCTGCATGCCGCGCTTCAGGCGCGAAGGCATGGCAACCGGCCCGAAACGCACGCGGATCAGGCGGCTGACGGTGAGGCCGATGTGTTCCATGATACGGCGCACCTCGCGATTGCGGCCTTCCCGGATAACCAGCCGATACCAATGGTTCGCACCTTCGCCGCCCGCCGGCAGGATGCTGTCCACCCGAGCCAGGCCATCGTCCAGTTCCACGCCTTCCAGCAACTGATTCATCTGTTCTGTGGTCAATGCACCGAGTAGTCGCACGGCGTATTCGCGCTCCACTTCATAACGTGGATGACTCATGCGGTTGGCGAGATCCCCATTGCTGGTGAACATCAGCAATCCCTCGGTATTGAAGTCCAGCCTGCCCACCGTGAGCCAGCGGCCGCCGCGTATCGAGGGCAGGTGATCGAACACCGTGGGACGGCCCTCGGGATCGTCGCGAGAGACGATTTCGCCCTCCGGCTTGTGGTAAATCAACACGCGCGGCAACTGGCGTTTCCAGGACAGGCGCACCACGCGCCCATTCACCTTGACCAGATCGCTGGATTTTACGCGGTCGCCGACCTTGGCCGGGACGCCGTTGATGCTGACGCGACCTTCCGCGACCAGTTTTTCCATGTCGCGGCGCGAGCCCATCCCGGCGCTAGCCAGGGCTTTATGCAATTTTTCGCTGTGGTCTTCGAGTTCTTCGGCGGCGGCCTTTAGCGGCCTGCCTTTATAGGAGTAGCGTGGCATGGTCTGAGTTGGTTTGTGAGTTATGTCGTTCAATATCGGGCCATGCGGGAAAAACTGAATGTGGCCCGCACAAATAAACCTGCATGATCCGTTCTGGATACACGGTCGAAGCCGCGCTTACAAAGGTTCCCGAGCGATTTCGTCGGTAAGGAGGTCGCGGGCCAGTTCCGGCAAGGGTGGCAATTCGGCGAGGGTACGAAGATTCAGGTCGGACAAAAACTGTCGGGTCGTGGCGAACAGTGCGGGGTGTCCGGGCACGTCCTTGCGTCCCACCACTTCGATCCAGCCGCGCTCTTCCAGCGTTTTCACGATCTGGCTGCTCACCGCCACCCCGCGAATTTCCTCGACATCGCCGCGGGTGACCGGCTGCCGGTAGGCGATCACCGCCAAGGTTTCCAGCATGGCCCGAGAGTAGCGCGGCGGCTTTTCCGGGTTGAGCCGGTCGAGATAGGGCTGCACTTCCGTGCGTGTCTGGAAGCGCCAGCCATCGGCCACCAGCGTCAGTTCCACCAACCTGCCCTGCCAATCGGCCTTGAGCGACTCCAGGGCGCGGCGCAGAAAATCATTGCCGAGTTCCACCTCGAATACGCGCTTAAGCTCCGCCTGACTGAGCGCTCCATGACTGGAGAGCAGCACGGCTTCGAGCACGCGTTTGATTTCATCGAACTGCGGGGTCATGGGCTATGGCCAGTTGGGCATGGATGGGGGCGAAGGGCTCATTCTGGACGATATCGACCAGTCGCTCCCGCACCAGTTCCAGCAAGGCCAGGAAGGAGACCACCAGGGCGGAACGCCCCTGCTCGGGGTCGAACAGATCGGCAAAAACGCAGCGGGTGTTTTCCTGCAACTGCTTGAGGATGCGGCTCATGTGCTCGCGCAGCGAGAGTTCCTGGCGACCAATGCGGTGGTGCCGACTCATCGTGGCGCGCTTCAGGATCGCCCCCCAGGCAGCCAGAAGGTCCTCCGACGCCACCTGTGGCAGCCGGCAAGCCGCCAGTTGCGGGAGGTGGACGCTGAGCAGGAGGAAATCGCGTCCCGCCTGGGGCAATTCACCCAGGCATCGTGCCGACAGTTTCATGCGCTCGTATTCCAGCAGGCGCCGCACCAACTCCGCGCGCGGATCCAGGTCTTCGCCCACGAGCACTTTTTCCGGGCGTGGCAACAACATGCGCGATTTGATCTCGATCAGCATCGCCGCCATCACCAGGTATTCCGCCGCCAGTTCCAGGCGCTTGCTGTGCATGGCTTCGACATAGCCGATGTACTGCCGGGTAAGCGCGGTCATGTTGATGTCGAGAACATTCAGGCTATTGCGGCGGATCAGCCAGAGAAGAAGATCGAGCGGCCCCTCGAAAGCCTCCAGTATGACTTCCAACGCGTCCGGCGGGATGTAGAGGTCCGTCGGTAATTCGCTCCACAACTCCCCCTGAACCCTCGCCAGGTGGCGAACCTTCACCGGGGGAGCCTCGGCCACTCCCGGAACTTCACTCACCGTTCCAGTTCCCCGAGTCGCACCCGCCCGGCCCGCAAGGCGAGAGGGCAGAATAACGTCGGAAAGACGGATCGGTCATGTAAAACCCGGAAAAGAAGGGGGTGATGCTAGCAGAGCAAGGGTATGCCCAGGATTATATCGGCCCGAATATTTCGGACTCATGGCGCTTCTGGCGACACCTCGTAAGATGAAGCAAACAGGAGGTGCGTGATGCTGCAACCGCCAGTCCACCAGAGGCTCCCAAACCCTACACACAAGGGTAAGGGTGGTGTGCGTTTCGGCTTGCAGCGCCTGGTCTTGCAGCGCCTGGTCTTGTGGCGCCTGGCGTTGCTGGGGCTGGTCACGCTGGGGCTGGCCGGCCACGCGACCAGCCCGCCGACCGCCGACAAGACCGGCCACGGCGCCGTGAGCGCCAAGGTAGCGCGAGACGGGAGAAAGCGCGGCCCCTTCAGCCTCTTTCACATGAACGACGTGCATGCCCGAGTGCTGCCGCATCAGTGGATCCTACGCCAGCATGGCGCAGACCCTCCCGCGTTCGAGGAGGTGGGTGGCGCGGCCTATCTTGCGGGCAAACTGGAGGCCCTGGCGAGGGCGAAGCCAACCGCCCTGATCCTGGACGCCGGCGACATTTCCGAAGGCGATCCGGTGGGCGACCTGAATGGCACCAGTACTGCCCGTTCTGGCAACGGCGGCATGACCGGTTTCTACACCCTGCTCGCCAACAAGCTGAAACGAATACCCGGCCGCAGTGGCCGCGGTATCGACGCCCTGGTGGTCGGCAATCATGACGTGCGCGACGCCAGCTACATCCGGAATATGGAGTCTATGCACAGCAACGCCGGCATCCCGGTGGTTTCCGCCAACGTGCGCGATATCGCCACGCATAGGCCCCACTTCCCTGCCAGCACAACGGTCATGGTCAACGGTACCAAGATCGGTATCCTGGGCTACACCACACCCACCGCCGTGGTCGGCGCCTCCCTGAGGCACACCCTGGAAGTCGTGCGCTGCAACTGGAACACCACGCCGTCAGGTGCAGCAAAAGTAGTTAACCCCTGCCATCTAGCCGATTTCGTCAACGAACTGCGCAATGTAGAACATTGCGACGTCGTCATCCTGCTGGCCCATGACGGCCACAGTGACCTGGTCGGCCCGGTTACGCCAGTGCTCGCCGACACAAGCGACGCCAAGCTGCCAGAAATCGTCGTATCCGGCCACTGGCACACCTGGGCGGAAACGGTTTGGCAGCCCGCAGTATTGAACTACAAGACAATATTCACGGAATCGGCCAGCTACATGAACTATATCGGTGAATTGAACGTGGACGCCACCGGCAAGTTCCTAAGCTCCGCCCAGCATGTTCTGCGCGACCGAGACATCACCCCCGACCCGGACGTGGTGGCCTACGTAAACAAGCTAGTCGCCGCCTACGACGCCAGCGCCATCGGCCATAGACTGGGGGAGGTAGTGGGCTACACGGCCGACGCCCTATTGCAGGACGAGCGCATGAGGTGGTGGTCGGCCAACGAATACCCATGGAGCGGCAACAACACCGCCGGCCAGTGGATCGCCGATGCCATGCAATGGAAATGCGCCCGGTTGTTCTCCGCTTGCGACCTGGCGATTGCAGCGGGCGGTGGCGTGCGCGCCGACATCCCGGCAGGAGCGGTCACCTGGAAGCAGGTCTACGAGACCTTTCCCTGGGCCGAAGACCTCTACTACCGGGTCAACATGACCGGCCAGGACATCGCCAACTTTCTCAGGAAAACCAATCTGGACGCCGGGTTCTCCCGTCAACTGGAGGTGACCGCCCGCGACGGCATCGCCACCCGCATCCAACTCAACGGCCAGGCCATCGATCCGAACCACACTTACACGGTAGGCATCGACAATCATCTTTATGAGCACCCGCCACCTGCTTATGCCTGGACCGACAAGGCTCCGCTGACCTCGACCGCTCGGCTGCGAGAAAGCCTGGCCGAATTCATGACCGCGCTGCATCCAACTCCGGTCACGGCCTATCGGGTCGGCGGCGACCGCACCCACTTCAACGGCCACTATTCCGGCGGCTTTCGCGCGGTCGTAACCATGATGGACGGAGGCGCGCAGGCCCATGCCCATGCTTTTATCCGCTTCTTGAGTGCCACGCAGGAAACCCTGGCGCGGCGCGGCAGCAAACAGGTGCCAGCCAGTCTGGTGAATGCCGATGGCTCCATCGCGGCCGGCAACCGCCTGGCCGAGCAGGCATGGGTTCGCGGTTTCCTGGGCTTCAAGCGTGGCGCACTGAAACCCGGCGACATCGTCGAGATTTGGGGCAAGGCCGGCTTCTACGGCGGCAATCCGGAATTCGTCGACCAGGAGGGCATCTACGCCGACGGCGTCGAGTTCAAGATCGTCGGCCATGACGACAGCCTGGCCAGGCCGGTGTACCTGGCGTCGATCGACGACTTGTTGAGGGACGACTACAAGAACCACTACGTCCAGTTTCTGGCCAGGAAATCGGCCGCCGCAGGCACGGTGGTCGACCAGAATGGGCGGACGCTGAAGATATGGAACGCGACTGGCCACGCCACCATGGCCCTGCCGGGCAATGTCGGCGACACGCTGCGAATTACCGGCGTGCTCACCATGGAAAATTTTGCCTTCCGGTTGCGCAGCGATGCCGCGATCCTCGCTGCGGCCCCCCTGCCGGCAGTCTGGCCGCCTACAGATCGAACACCATGCCTTCCTGCACAGCCCGCACCCGTCCCGGCACGAGAGCATCCAGTTCCTCCATGATGCCGGCCTCGCCCCCGGGCTTGAGATGGCTAATCCAGACGGCGGGGCCGGACCGCATCAGGGCCAGGTCGATGGACAGCGTTTCCGGGCAATAGTGTTTCGAAGCCTGGGCAACGTCCGACTGCCCTTTGGCGAAGGAACACTCGACGATGAGGTGTTTCAGGTCCTCCGTGGTATCGGCCAGTTCCCACAGTCGCGAATGACTCGCCGTATCCCCGGAAAACAGGAGGCTGCCGCCAGCGCCGCGCAACAAGTAGCCAACCGCGGGCACCGTATGGTTGGCGGGAATGGCGGTGATTTCCCGGTCCCCGAGGCAACGCGACACGCCGATTTCCAGTGGTGCGTAGCGCAGGAAGGGTGAATCCGCGCTGGGGATGCGGGAGAAATCCGGCCAGATGCGCCAGTTGAACAGGTGATCCTTGAGGATTTCCAGCACCTCCGGCATGGCGTGCAACACCAGGGCATGGGCACGCTGGCCGGCCACGCTGTCCAGCAGCAGTGGCAGACAGAGGATGTGATCGAGATGGGAATGCGTCAGGAAAACGTGGTCGATACGCGCCAGCGCCTCGATCGACAGGCGCATCACACCCGTACCCGCATCCACCAGGATGTCGTCGTCGATGAGAAAACTCGTGGTATGGCGATCGCCACCGATGCCGCCGGAACAACCCAGAACGCTGATTTTCACGTTCGCCTCCTGCTCTATTTGGTCGTGTAGGTAAACACGCCATCCCACTCGGGGGGTGGCGGATTGAAGCGGAAGTGAGTAACGCGATCGAGATAGACCTGGTAGAGCTTGCGTTGGCTGATCTTGCCCAGTTGCATCAGCCTGATTTCGGATTCGTCCCAGCGGCGCGCCAGGTAATCTGCGTAGGCAGCCTCGAACAGATCCGCTTCCTTCAGCCGTTCCGGCGGCAGTGCCGCGGTCTCGCCCAGGGGTTCGTAGATGGCCACCGGGATATCCTTGCCCTTGACCCGGACGCGGTCGATCATCTGAAAGCTCAGGTCCGGGCACTCGGCGCGGGTGGATTCGCCGACCAGCACGCCGACGCCATATTGTCGGGTGAGGGCTTCCAGGCGCGAGGCCAGGTTCACCGCATCGGCCATGACCGTGTAGGCCATGCGGAACTCGGAGCCCATGTTGCCCACGCTCATACGGCCGGTGTTGACGCCGACCCCGATCTTTACCGCCGGCCAGCCGCGCGCTTCCAGATGCGGATTGAGTTCCAGCAGACCTTTCTGCATCGCCAGAGCGGCCAGCACGGCATCGCGAGCGTGGTGATCGTCGCTCATGGGCGCGCCCCAGAAGGCCATGACCGCGTCACCGATATACTTGTCTATGGTGCCGCGTCCCTCCTGGACGATCCTTGTCATGGCGGACAGGTAGAGGTTTAGCATGTCGGCCAGCTGTGCGGCTTCGAGTTTCTCCGAGATGCTGGTGAAGCCAACGATGTCGGAAAATAGGACGGTCATGATCTTGGATTCGCCGCGCAGGCTATAGCGGGCCGGATCCTTGGCCATTTCGTCGACCAGTTCCGGCGGGATGTATTGCCCGAACAGCTTGGTGATCTGCGCCTTGGATCGCGCCTCGACGAAGAAGCCAACACTCATGTTGAGCACGAACAGCCCGAGCACGGCCAACAAGGAG
>CAISDD010000103.1 GCA_903883985.1 uncultured Pseudomonadota bacterium
CCTTCTCATTAATTTTTGAAGTGAGGTTTACATGAGAGCGATCAAATATACATCATGGCAAGACGGTGACTTCTACATTGGCTTTATTAATGAGTATCCTGACTATCTGACGCAGGGCACGACTAAGGAAGAACTTACTGATAATCTTAAAGACATACTGATTGATCTTGAGTCTGGGCAAGTACCGTATGTCCATAAAGTTGAAGAATTATTGGTCGCCTAAATGAAAAGGCGTGATTTACTTAATACACTTGAGCAAACGGGCTGCATTCTTATTCGTAATGGGTGTCGGCACGACTGGTACACAAATCCAAACACAAAGCAGTGTCAGCCATTGCCACGCCATAACGAAATTAATGAAATGCTAGCAAAGTCAATAATTAAAAAGCCAAGTAATTCCTAACATGCCGCTCAAGAGGGTCGCCCGGAAATGCCGGCTTTGGTCTTTGCCGGCGCTTGCGCCGGGCGCCCCTTAGCTTTGACGTTAGGCGCAGTAATCATGAGCCTTAAACCGTTCAATCCTGGGTTTCGCCTCTCTGCAATTGACGTTGGCGTTCTTCTCGCCGGAGTTATCGGCTCATTCATGGTGGGACAAATTGAATTATGTTTGGGGTTGGCAATTGCATTCACCGTTGGGCATTTCTTCCTGTTTTGTAATGTATTTCGCATGCCTAGACCTCTTGAACTTGCTTGGGCAGCGCTCTTTCTAACACTCTCTGGAAGCTCCATCGCTTTCCAACAACCTGGATGGTTCGTCTCGTTCGCCCTGTCGCTTGTCGGTACAGCAGTGGTGGTAGTATTCCAGATACGCCAACCTTCATATCACGGGGTTGGATGGCAAAAAATCAATCCGCAGCTACCCCAATGGTGGCGAGCACAAGGAAACAGCCTAGCTACTCATGAGAATAACTAAACGTACGCCTGTGCCTAATTCGTTATTCAATCAGCCCAACTCGGCAGTCCACACGGACGCTGCGCGATAAAGCCGCGCTTCGCCGGTGACTTCTACGTTAGGCTTTATTTTCCTTACCTTAAACGATGACCTTGATTTATACTATGCCCATGCATACACCAACCGCCACCGCCGAATACATGAAACTGTCAGTCTCCGAGCGCATCCAGCTCGTCGAGGACATATGGGATAGTATTGCCGCAGAGGCACCAAATACCGTTGAGTTGTCACAAGCTCAAATGGCTGAGTTGCATCGTCGCGTTGCAGCACACCGAACCGACCCTTCCACAGCCATCCCATGGGAGCAGGTTCGATCCAAATTATTCCTGAGTAAGCTCTGATGTTGGTTGTGCTCCGTCCAGAGGCAGAGCAAGAGCTTCTGGAGGCTCAGGCTTGGTATGAAGCAAAAGCACTTGGACTGTGTTTTGAGTTCGCCCGTGCCGCCGACGCGGCAGTGGCATCGGCACTTCGCAATCCATTTGGACATTTACGCATCGAAGAAGAGTTCCGTCGGGTTCTATTTCGTAAATTTCCTTACACGCTTATCTATCTGCCGAGTCCAGATGAGTTGCTGGTGGTTTCATTTTTCCATCAGCATCGTAAACCGGGGGTTTGGTTAGAACGGTTTGAAAACTGATATGCATGTCCAGCCTAACCTCACGTTCGAGCGGGACTGCCTAAAAGCGGGGCAGCCCCTCAACTTAACGTTAGGCCCCATATTTCTGTATGGCTTTTTGTATTGCTGGGTGCTAGTCTTCGCTCATGGCAAACACTCGCTTCGACTGGGATCCCGACAAGGATGCTGAAAACCAGCGTAAACATAGTGTTACGTTTATCAGTGCACAGTACGCCTTCGCTGATCCACATCGCGTGATTGCCAAGGACGTTGCCCACAGTCAAACCGAAGAGCGGTTCTACTGCTTTGGTGAGGTAGATGGCGGCGTACTCACTGTACGGTTCACATACCGCGACGCAATTATTCGAATCATCGGCGCCGGCTATTGGCGTAAAGGAAAGGCTATTTATGAGCGCGAAAATCAAATACACCGATGAACCCCTTGGCAAGACTCAAGTGATTCCTGACTTCCTTCCCTCGCCAGCAGCTTTGGCTTTTCGTGAGGAAGGTGTGAAAGTAACTCTGTCGCTTAGCAAGAAAAGTATTGAGTTTTTCAAGTCAGAAGCCACGAAGAACCACACACAGTACCAGCGCATGATCCGCCGACTCCTCGACGCCTATGTTGATGCGCAGGCACTAAACAAAAGTAATTGACTTCCCATAACTACATGCCGTTTGTTTATTAGCCGCCATGCCTAACATTCGGGTCAAACGGGACGCCCGAGCAGCCGGCTTCACTTCGTGGTTGAGTCTGCGCGCGGGCGCCCCTTACCCTAAACGTTGGGCCTTTAAATCCGTGTTGCCTGGCAATTCCACTTTCAGGAGAACAGATATGGAGCTAACTGCTGTACTTACACCTGCCGAAGAAGGTGGCTACATCGCGCTCAATCCTGAAACGGGCACGACAACACAAGGAGAATCAGTCGAAGAAGCAATTGCCAATCTGACAGAAGCAACTGCTCTTTACCTGTCTGAATTCCCTCTGCCATCGCCCGGCCATCCCCTAGTCACAATGTTCAGCGTGCCAGCTCATGCCTAAACTGCCACACGTCTCCGGAGCTGCCGCTATCTGTGCGCTAGAAAGATTGGGTTTCCTGAAAGTGCGCTAATCAGGAAGCCACGTCATCATGCGCAGGGGTTCAACAGGCTGTGTTGTTCCGATGCACTCCGAAATCAAAGTTGGTACTCTTGCTGGTCTTTTGCGTCAGGCAAATGTTTCGCCTGAATAATTTATTTCGGCACTGTGATGCCATGCCCAACGAATAAGGTTAGATCGTGCGAGCGAAGCGAGCCACGATCTGAACCGTTTGTTGGACAAGCCCGGTCCTGAGCGCCGCGAATCGGAGTCGTACAGAAAATAGCTTTTGGTGAAGGTGCCCGGATTGCAGGTCCACCGGGCGGGAGCCGAAAGGCTGGATTCATGCGCACCGGATGGCGCGCGATTCAGGATTCCTGAGGCTTATTTTACCTGTTGAACCCTGATTTTTGGCAGGTACCTCAGCTTATTGGCGCTGACAGCCGACTACTTGTTCAAGGTCGTTACGTTTTCCTGGTCAGGAAGGTACGCAGTACCGCCTTGAGCCGACCTTCAACGACTGAACGACTGCTAGGTGTCATACACCTTCCGGCGGGTAAGGCAGGTTGGCTGTCGCATACTCGTCCTTGGACTAAACCGCTCGCGGTAGGTGCACTCCGATCTGGCGTCGGTGGCATTGAAGTCAGGTACGGCCGAGTGAGGTATGAATCTATCCACTGCACCGGTGTGTGATAATGCTTGCATCTTCAAACCGTCGGCTAACCCAATCTACGCTGACTGAACGATGGTGCGGTCTTTCAGCCCTGGGTTTGAATATTGGCTGTCCTGGGGCGTTGCCCCAGGAACCATCGACCCAAAACATGAGGGCTGAAAGCCCGTCCCATCCTCATCGCCGTGCCGCAATCGCTTTCTCGAAAGGGCTAAAGACCCAATTCCCGAAAAGAGAGCCAAGCGCATTCCGGAATTTACCGCCTAAATCCCGGTCTGGATCAGGAAATCTGAGTCTATGATTTCGACGAAGCCTTGCTCCGGGTGAACGGCAACCGCGAGATGCTCGAACGCTTTCTACGGCTATTTCGTGATCGCAACAGCCACATCGTCGCAGAGATAGGCGCGGCATTTTCCCAGGATAATCTGCAAACGGCGCGGCAACTCGCCCATGCCCTGAAAGGCGGTGCCGGCACCGTCGGCCACATCGAGTTGCAAGCCGCAGCCAATGCACTGGAAAAAACGCTGGTCCTGGCCGGATCGGAGCATCGCGCCTACTGCCAGCGAGACCTCGCCTCCCTACAGGCCGCCTGGCCGCAGGCGATGGCCGCGCTGGCAAGGATGCTCGACAAGGAAGTCTGATCTTAACCGAAGGGGCGGATGAGCCGGCGGCGTCTTGCCGGCGTTATCCGCCGAATGACTAACATCCGGCGGAAGGCGCGAAAAACTGCTTTTCCGCCCTACCTTGCTTTACCCCTGAGAAGGGTTTTACGAGGCACAGCGCGGCGTATGGGTCCTTCCCGTGAGAATCTATCACTGGTTTGGCTGCACGCTCAGTTCACTGTCCAGCGTATCGAAGGCGCGGTCGCGGTGGTGCAAGGTCACGGCTTTCTTCAGTTTGCCCACCCGCTCTTCCTGGTAGGCCTGGAGTCTTTCCTTGGGGATGCAGACCCGGGTGTAGGCGGTGGACCGCTTTTCGCGATACTCGATGTTTTCGTAGACGACGCTGCCTTCGACGAAGACCGGCAGGTTGGCATCCTGCTTGAAGCTGTCGATCAGGGCGCGCTCGGCCGGGTCGGTCTTGTCACGAAAGTGGTCGTAGACCACGGATTCCATGGCGTTCCTCAGGCGCAGCACCATCTGCTTGCGGGCTTCGGCCTTGGCCGCATCGACCGCTTCCAGCCTGCCGTAGGCGAAACCGGAATCGCAGATGTGCTCGCTGGTCTGCTGGTAGTACCAACTCGGCGCGCCCTGGATGTGGACCGCCTGCATATGCTCCAGATTCTGCTGGAACATGAACGTGATGAAGGTTTTTACCAGTGCGAATGCGAGCGATTCAAGCATGAAAGTTTCCTCGGGCTACGGTGTGGGGACGACGCGCAGCGGTTGCAATTTGGCATAACTGGGCATGGCCATGCCGATGCTGGCGTTGATATAGGTGGGGTCGGCGATGACATAGCGCTCGCCCTGCCATTCGATGCTGTCCCAGTCAGCGCGCGGCGGCGACTTGATGGCCACGGCGGTGGTCATGTGGCCGGGATAGTGCAGGCCAACGGTCTTCAGGCCGAGCAGATTGCGCACCAGCCAGGAATACAGCACGGCGCGATCTTCGCAGTCTGAATAGGGGTAGTGCAGGGTTTCTTCGACGTAGAAGTATTTCTCATAGCCGAACTGTTCCTCGTCGGTCTGGTAGGCAAAGCCCTTCTGCACGAAGGCGAGCAGGAAGTTCAGCGCGTTTTCTTCCGACATGCCCTGGATCTGATGGCGCAGGGTTTGCAACAGGGGATTGCGCGCGGCGGGGCTGCCCGGGGTGGCAAAATACAGTTCGAAATCCATCTGCGGGAAGGTGGACATATACTCCACCACGCGGCGGTCGTAATCGAACTTCAGTGTGACCGGTCGGCCCTGGAAGTCGAAGGTGACGCTCTTCGCGACCGGCGCCGCCTTGCCGAAGGCGGTGGCGACGGTTTTCAGGTTGAGGGGCTGCAAGGGAGCGGGGTAGCTGGAGTCGTAGGTGCTGAAACGCTTCAGGCTCTTGCCGCGATCCGGGCTCAACAGCGCGTAGTAGGTGCGCTCACCCACCTTGGTATAGCTCACCGCGTAGACCGGTTGCTCCACGGCCACGAACAGCCAGGGTTGGGAGCCGCTATAGCCCAGACGCACATCGACGCCGGCCTTGACCAGGAAATACCACAACAGCAGACTCTGTTCGGTCGGGTGGTCGGGCTGCAACGATTTCGCCAGTTGCTGCCATAGGGCGACATGGCCCCAGTCGTCCAGCGCCAGGTCCTGGCTTGCCTTGTTCAGGGCCTGGAGCGTGGGTTGCAGCCGGGTTGCGCTCGAGGCGTCCCAGAAAGCGGCGATTCCTTTCGGGTCGAGCTTGCCCAGGCGCATGCTGCGCCATTGTGGGTCGAAGGGCAGGGTGATCGGGTTGCCGTAGAAATCGAGTTCTATGCTGTCGCGCGCCACTTCTGGTGGCCGGATGGGGGGCGGCGGGGTGGGTTCACTTTTCGGCGGGAACGGCTTTTCGGCGGGAACTTCAGGCCGCATCGGCTGTTCTTGTGAGGGTACTTTCGCTATGTTAGGCGCTTTCGGTTTGGGATTCGGGTCGCGCACCTTGCCCTGGTAAACCTGGAATTCCTGCCATTGCGCCTTGAGATGGCTGGAGAACTGCACGTCCTGTTCACTGCGATAAATCTGGTATTGCCGCTTCATGGCCTCTATGCCCTGCGACTGGCTGCGCAGGCTATCCTGGAAGGCAGCCGCCGCCGCCAGGGGGGCGGCTGGTGCAGTGGCGGAAACCGTCAGCAGGAGCGAACCCAGCATAAGCCGAGCACGTGGCCCGATTCTAATTTCCGCCATTTTCGACTCCTTATTGCGCAGGTTTCGTCTTGGCGATTTCCGCAGCCAGTTCGTCCTGGCCCTTCTGCGCCTTGAACTGCTGCCACAGGGCCTGGTCGTTGTTCATGCTGGTCTTCAGTACCTTCTCGGTGGCTTCCCTGGTCACGGTGGGGTCGAGCCCAACCAGGACATAGATGGCGCCGCTTGGGCTGGTGATGCTGCGGAAGACACGGGAACCGACGATGGTTTCAGACGTGATCAGCTTGGATACGCTGGTGTTGACCTTGTCCACGGTCTCGGAGGACGCAGCACCGGTGGTTTCAACGTACTGCTTGACCATGTTGGCTACGGTGACTTTCATCTGCTGGGCGAGCTGCACACGAGCGAAAGCGGCGGCCTGTTCCTTCATGAAGCTGGCACCTGCGGCGGACTTTTCATGCGAGCCGACCGCCGAAACGGCGACCCCTTCCACGGGGACATCGCACACCCAGAGTGGAGCGGCGGAGCCGGGTGCATCCGGAAAGACGCATTCAGCCGCTCTTCGTGGTTCCGGCCTGACGGCTTCTTTCCCTCCCATGCAGCCAGTTAGCGCCACGGCCAGCAGGGAAGACATCAACACGATACGTTTCTTGCTCATTTTTGATCTCCAGTGAAAAATGAATA
>CAISDD010000104.1 GCA_903883985.1 uncultured Pseudomonadota bacterium
CCCCCCCCCCCCCCCCCCCCCCCGCCCAGCACGCGCTGCGCCTGGCTCATCTCGCGCCCCCTGCTGCTTCGTTTTGGCGGTAGCGGTCATGCGTAGCCCTTTGAAGGATGTGCTGCTCTATTCCCGCCAGGTTCGCCTTCGGGCATAGGTTCGTGCAATGTTACATGGCAGTCCGGTACCAGTGCGGCATACAGCGTCAACATGCTATCTCTTTTGGGTAACCGGAATTTATCATACAAATGTACTATTTTTGGTGTTTTCCGCCAATAAGTCGGTCTACGAAACTGTTTTGGCTTTTTCAAATCAACTCTGCTTTACACAGTTACGTGTAGTGAGACATTCGGCTTCACTACGCCAAAAGGGTTTCGCCGCATTTATTATTACGATATTCCCTAATATTTGTTTTGAAAATAGGGGAAAAGAGGCATGTTATTCCTTATATATTTTGATATATACACAATGTAACAGTATGACTATATTAAGTATTTATATGTGTACCCAGCATGGTTCAATCTTTGGGTTGAGATATGAGTGAACTTTCTGACCTTATGCTCTGAGTGCGACCGAGAAAGTTAGCCTGACCTGCGGTTTTTTCGCTCAGGGTTGCCCACCTACCGGGATCTTTGTGAAACTGCGAGAGTATGGAGGCGTCGACCCAGAATCCGCTCCAGGACCTGACCTTGCTACACACATAACTCCGCTCATCACGACACGCTGATGCTGATCTCATTCATCCTTGATTACTCAGTTGACCACTCATCTTCCCCTGTGAGGCCCCATGAACAATGAGGTGCCTTCGGTCACGCTCACCCTTAACGTGAACCCGCGTGACCTCCGTAGGAGCGGGCTTGCCCGCGATTCAACGCTTGCACGCCGGCGACGTTTCCATTCGCCGGCAAGCCGGCTCCCACAGCGCCCGCCCGTAGGGCGGAATGCTGTCCGCCGGGCTATGGCGACTGCGGCATTGGAGAGAAGGGAGTGGAGCCCTCTCCCTTCTCCCTCCGGGGGAAGGTCCGGGGATGAGGGTATGCGCCGGCAGCTTAATGAAGGCAAAATCAGTTGCGCGACATTACTTAGCACGTAGCCACTCAAGTACCCCCTTCCCCGCAGATAAGCCAGTGGCGAAGCAGGCGGTGAGTAGATATCCACCTGTTGGGGCCTCCCAGTCCATCATTTCCCCAGCCACAAAGACTCCAGGCAGTGCCTTGAGCATCAGATTCTCATCAAGGCTGCTAAAGCACACCCCACCAGCGGTGCTTATCGATTCTGCGATAGGTCGGGTTGCATGTACAGTGATGGGTAAGGCCTTGATCGTCGCCGCTAGTGTGGCAGCATCGACAACTTGTTCCTTATTTAGAACTTCGTGCAGTAACGCCATCTTGATGCCGGCAATACCCAGGCGGCTCTTTAAATGGCTAGATACCGAACGCGCCCCGCGAGGATGGCTGACTTCTGCCAACAAACGCTCGACTTCATATCCTGGTGCCAAGTCAAGAGTGAATGTCGCTTTGCCATGGATGTTTAAGTAGTCGCGTAGAGGTCTTGAGAATGAATAAATCAGGCTACCCTCCACACCATACGCACTAATTATCATTTCGCCTTGTCGCCGCTCGCAGCGACCTTGAACATCAGTGAAAGTCAGCGCCACCGATTTAAGTGGTGCCCCGGCGAATTTGTTGCGTAGATGCTCGCTCCACGCCACCTCAAAACCACAATTAGCGCTTTGCAATGGCGCAATATCTACACCCAGAGACTGCAACCAAGGCACCCAAGCACCGTCAGAACCCAGGTGCGGCCAACTAGCTCCGCCCAGCGCCAGGATTGTCGCTTGCGGCGTTATCGAAATTTCGCCATCCCTATTAGTCAGTCGCAATCCGCCATCGCTACCCCATCCCAACCAGCGATGACGTACATGTAAACGCACACCAGCGTTGCGTAGGCGATGCAGCCAAGCCCGCAGCAGCGGTGCTGCTTTCATTTCCAAAGGGAAAACTCGGCCTGAGCTGCCGACAAAGGTATCGGTGCCCAAGGTATTTGCCCATGAGCGTACAGAACTCGGTGGTAGGAGGTCAATGATTGGTTGCAACTGCGACTGACGATCACCATATCGCGCACAAAACGCGTCGTAAGGTTCGCTGTGCGTTATATTCAACCCGCCAATACCGGCTCGCAAAAACTTACGTCCCAACGATGGCATGGCGTCGTAGATATCGACTTGAACGCCAGCACGACAAAGTGTCTCCGCAGCCATTAGTCCAGCCGGACCACCTCCGATAATGGCAACTCGTGGGGCAGAGCGATTGGACATAAGGTTATGTGGTTTAGTTTGAATTGACGAACTTAAGACGCTGTACGCATGAATTTCCCTGGCGTACTTCAGTCTTGCGGCGAAATCCATGATGCGCTAAAGGCCGAGCCAGAGGCTCTTGACGCCGGGTTCGCCATCGCCCTTTCGTGCCAGCCAGCGTAGGGCGGAATGCCGTATATTCCGCCGTATAACCCCAAGTTTGACGAACGAACTGGATTTCCGCCTGCGCGGGAATGACGGCCAAAACGGTTTCGCAACATCACTTATCACTATAAAGACTGGGAAGCGCCCACTGGCGGTTACCTGCTCACCGCCTGCTTCGCCAGCGGGCAGGCGGCTGTGCAGTCGTGGCTGCAAGGCTAGCGCAGGCGAGCCGCCGGCGCTACAACCCCAGCACCGCCATTGCATTCGCCGTAGTCTGACCTACCACTGCCTGCAACGAGATGCCGCGCAGTTCCGCCAGCGCCGCAGCGATCCTGGCTACCTCGGCCGGTTCATTGCGGCCCCTGCCCACCCAGGCAGGCGGCATGTCTGGGCTGTCGCTTTCCAGAACGATGGCCTCCAGGGGGAGTTCGCGAGCGAGTGCACGCAACTTCGTCGCCCGATCCCAGGTGAATGCGCCGCCAAACCCCAACTTGAAACCGAGCTTCAAGAACGCCTCCGCCTGCTGCCGGCTACCGCTGAAAGCATGGGCGATTCCGCCTTTCACGTGGCCCACCCGGCGCAGGTACTTAAGGATTTCATCGTTGGCGCGGCGGCAATGCAGCAACACCGGCAGATTGTACTCTCGCGCGACCTTGATCTGCTCGACGTAGAAGTACGCCTGAGTGGCGAAGTCCAGGCCCGGCAGAAACAAGTCCAGACCGATCTCGCCGATGGCCACCGGCCGCCAGGCCTCGATCTGATGGCGCAGCAGATCCAGGTGGGTTGCCTGGTGTATGCCGCCGTAGAGGGGATGCAAGCCGAAAGCTGGAAGGCAGCCGGGATAGCGGCGGCACACGGCCGTGACCGCTGAGAAGTTGGCTTGGGTGATGGCAGGAATCACCTGGATGTCCACTCCAGCTGCACGCGCACGACCGAGAACGTCGTCCCGATCCGCGTCGAATTCTGCGGCATCGAGATGGCAATGAGTGTCGATCAAGTACGCCATGCGCGGGGTTATCCTCATGCCATTACACACAACTTTCCAGGGTTGGTCGGCGGAATAAACGGTATTCCGCCCTACGGGACTGGCGGTGACGCGGCGCTGTACGCCGAGGGTTTGCCGCAGGCCGTTCCAGGATGCATGGATACCCTCTTCCTTCCATTGCGTGCGTAGCTGATGGACGACTTGGTTGACCAGCGGCTCAGTTTGCCCCGATCAGATCCAGAAATCCCTGCCACCAGCGTCTGCGGTTCTGTGGAACCAGGTGGCTGGGGGAGAGATCGGGCGGCGGCAGCTTCGACATGACCCAGCCAGGCAGGATGCGGTGTTTGCTGGAACCGCAGGAAGTTCCCAGATGGTTGGGATCGTAGATCTTGATCAGACTGGGGGTGTCGAGGTTGTCGGCATAGACGATGCCGCAATAGTCCTCGTGGTGTTCACGGTGCAGTAGTGCGTCGATCTCGCGGGTGAAAGCCGCGACATGGTTCGCGTCGGCGGGTTCGCCGGGGCACGTTTCGCCTAGCGCGTAGAGATACCAGCCGGCTGCGGTGTCCAGGCGAGCCCAGAAGGCGGTAAGCTGTTTCCAGGACAGCAGGCTGTAAAGCGTGCCGTCGAACAGGCGTTCGAATTCGGAGGCTTGGGCTATGGGCAAGGTGGTGGTCTGCGTGCTGGCCTGCATGGGGCGCCCTCAGGCTGACAAAGAGGGGCGATTGTAACGGTCACTCCAGTTTGAAACACGCGTAAATACAAGGAATTGCCATGCTAAAAGCACTCTTGTTCGATGTCGATGGAACCCTGGCCGATACTGAACGCGACGGCCATCGCCCGGCCTTCAATGCGGCCTTTCGCGAGTATGGCCTGGATTGGGAATGGGATGTCTCGCGCTATGGCGAACTGCTGGCGGTGACAGGCGGCAAGGAGCGTATTCGCTACTACGTCGAGCGCTTCCTCCCCAACTATTCGAAGCCCAGCGATTTCGAAGATAGGGTCGTCGCATTGCACAAAGCCAAGACCCGGCATTACGCTGAAATCCTGTCGGGAGGAGGCATCCCGCTGCGTCCAGGGGTAGAGCGCCTGTTGCGGGAAGCGCGAGCGGCGGGGTTAATCCTGGGTGTGGTTACCACCACTACGCCGGAAAACGTGACCGCCTTGCTGCGCCACAGCCTGGCCGAAGATGGGTGCGACTGGTTTGCGGTGATCGCGGCCGGCGACATCGTTTCGTCCAAGAAGCCGGCGCCGGACATCTATGTCTGGGCGATGCACCAGCTAGGACTGCGTCCCGAGGAATGCCTGGCTTTCGAGGATTCCGAGAATGGCATTCGCGCCTCCCAGGGTGCGGGCATCAAGACCGTGGTGACGATCAACGACTATACCCGCGACCATGACTTCGGCGGAGCACTGGCCGTGTTGACCGACCTGGGAGGTGAGGGCGCGCCCTACCAGCGTCTGGATGCCGCTGGCGCGGGCGAACAAGGCCTGATCGATGTGGCGCGCTTACGAGCCTGGCATGCTGGAGGAGATTCGCGACTGAAGCCGCTCCTACCGACTATTCTCGGCTGAAGCCGCTACTACCGAATATCCACCTCCAAATAAAGGGTGCAAGGATAAGTAACCTGTCGAAACCAATTTGGCTTACCACCGGGCTCCCTCACCCTGCCCTCTCCCGAAGGGAGAGGGGTCCTTCCCCCTCAGGGGGAAGGGCCGGGAATGAGGGCCTGCGCCGGCAGCTTAATGAAGGCAAGTTACGCGACATTACTTAGTTGCAGTACGCCATCCAGCAGCAGATCGAAAATCCGCTGGCCCGCGAAATCCTCTCCGGCCCTCGCGCCCAAGGACCTCATCCGGGCGGTTTCAACCGATCCGCCTCAATCTCGCGCGGGTTCCATCACCGCATCGAGGTTGAGGTTGTCGCAGTATTCGAAGAAGTCGCCGCGCAGGGTCGGCAGGTGCATGTCGCCGGGTATGCCTACGGTCATGTTGACCGAGAACATGGCGGTGCCGGTGTGCGGTGCAGGATAGGTGTCGGTCGTGAGTTCTTCAATGTTGATGCCCTGGCGCG
>CAISDD010000105.1 GCA_903883985.1 uncultured Pseudomonadota bacterium
CGAAGGCCTGGAGCAGGGGGACGCCGGCCTTGAGCATGGTGGCGAGCTGGCGGGTGAACAAGGCGATGTCTTTTTCCGTGATCTTCTGGTTGCGCGCAAACAGGCCCTGCTTGTTCACCTTTTGCGCGGTGATGCCTTGCCGACGCAGTGACTGGCGGACGAATGCCTCTCCGGGGGCGAGCATCTGGCCTTTTATCTTCTTGCCGCTCTTGTCCGTGCCTTCCCAGAGGAAGGGGAATTCGCTGGTCTTGGCCTGCGCCATGTCGGTCTGTTCCCTGTTGGGTTATTCGTTGGTGACGGCCAGGATTTCTTCCAGGGAGGTCAGCCCCTGTTTGACTTTGATCAGGCCGGCGCGGCGTAGGCTGCCCACGCCATCACGTTCAGCCTGCTGCGCGATTTCCAGCGTGGAGCCGTTTTTCAGGATGATGTTGTTGATCGCCTCGGTCACCGGCATGACCTGGTAGAGACCCACGCGTCCCTTATAACCGGTTTGCTTGCAGGCATCACAGCCTTTTGCCGTATACGCCTGCCAGGAGCCGTCCAGGTCGGCTTCACCGAAGCCGGCGGCGAGCAGCGCTTCCGGGGGGATGTCCACCGGCTTGCGGCATTTGGGGCACAGGCGCCGGCCCAGGCGCTGCGCGGTAATGAGATGCACCGAGGCCGCCACGTTGTAGCTGGGGATGCCCATGTTGATGAGGCGGGTCAGGGTCGAAGGGGCATCGTTGGTGTGCAAGGTGGAGAGCACCATATGGCCTGTCTGCGCCGCCTTGATGGCGATGTCCCCCGTTTCGTGGTCGCGGATCTCGCCGACCATGATGATGTCCGGATCCTGGCGCAGGAAAGCCTTCATGGCCGTGGCGAAATTCAGGCCCGCCTTGTCGTTGACGTTGACTTGATTGATGCCGGTCAACTGGATTTCCACCGGGTCTTCGATGGTGGAAATGTTCACGTCCGGCTGGTTCAGGATGTTCAGGCAGGAATACAGCGAGACGGTCTTGCCGGAGCCGGTGGGCCCGGTCACCAGCACCATGCCGTAGGGGCGCACGATGGCCTCGGTGAGCAGCTTGAGTTGTTCCGGCTCGTAGCCCAGCTTTTCGATTCCCATCGTAGCCGACGCCGAATCCAGGATACGCATGACGATCTTTTCGCCGTAGAGCGTGGGCAGGGTGGAAACCCGGAAGTCGATTGCCTTGTTGCGCGAAAGGACCAGCTTCATGCGGCCGTCCTGGGGAACGCGCTTCTCCGAGATGTCTAGCTTGGAAATCACCTTGATGCGCGAGGCGATTTTTTCCTTGATTGCCAGGGGGGGTTGTGCGACTTCGTAGAGCAGGCCGTCGAGGCGATAACGGATGCGGTAGTTCTTTTCGTAGGGCTCGAAGTGGATGTCGGAGACGCCGCTGTTGACCGCGTCCAGCATCATCTTTTGCAGATATCGGACTACCGGTGCGTCGTCGATGTCCATCGCCGCTGCCGTGGTGGCCGCGTCAACGGCTTCCTCGTCGCTGAACTCGAGCTTGAGGTCATCGGTCTCGATGGTCTTGAGGATGCTGTCCTCGGTCACCTCGGCGAACTGCTCCAGCCAGCGCCCGAGCTTGTCGTCCTCGACCACCACGGCCTCGACGAGTAGGCCGGTCTGGAACTTGATATCGTCCAGCGCCTGTAGATTGCTAGGGTCGGAGAGTGCTACGTAGATGCGATTGCCGCGCTGCGCGATGGGCAGGACACGGTGCCTGGCGAGCAGCTTGGGGTCGACCGATCCTCTGGGAAGCACGGTGGAATCGAGCGCGTCCAGGTTGAAGAAGGGCAGGCCGAAGGTGACGGCGGCGAACGCGGCGATCTGTTCGGAGCGGAAACGCCGAGAGCGCAGAAGATGGGCCAGAAAACTTTCGCCATGGCTGCGCGCCTGATTCTGTAGCGACTCCCCCTCTTCCGCGGAGAGCAGGCCCTGAGTGACCAGCGCTCGGCACAGGCCGGTGAGGTTGGCACTGACGGTTACCGTGACCATGCCAGCTCTGCCCCCGGTTTTTTAATCGACACGTGGGATGTTGCCCATCGGGCTCGTGAATGTAAAGCGATCATGAGTCTGGACCGCCGCCGGCGCGGCGATGTCCGATGCGCACGGTTTTCACCATGCGCTCGTGGACTTGTACGATTTCCAGGGGGTAACCCGCGATCATCACGCTCACGCCCGTCTCGGGCATTGCTTCGAGCGTGTCCAGGAGCAGCCCGTTCAGGGTGCGAGCGCCGTCTATCGGCAGGTGCAGCTTCAGTTTGCGGTTGAGTTCACGCAAGCTGACCGCACCTTCCACCAGGTAGCTGCCGTCTTCCTGACGCAGGCCGGGTTCCTGGTCACCCGGGCGCAGGCTGGCGAATTCGCCGACGATTTCTTCCAGGATGTCTTCCAGGCAGACCAGACCCATGAGTTCGCCGTATTCGTCCACCACCAGGCCCAGCGATTGGCGCCTGGCCTGGAATTGCGCCAACTGGGTGTAGAGGTTGGTGCCGGAGGGGATGAAGTAGGGCTCGCGCAAGGCGGAGCGCAGTTCCGCCAGGTCGAAATCGTCCTCATGGATGCGCGCCAGCACCCGGCGCACATGCAGCATGCCCACCACATTGTTGGGTTCACCCTCGTAGACCGGCAGGCGGGCATGATGACTAGTGGCGAGCTGGTGGACGATCTCATCCAGATCGGCGTCGCCGTCGATGTCGATGGCTTCGATCTGACCGCGCGGGCGCATCACGTCGTCCACCGTGATGTGTTCCAGGTCGAACAGATTGAGCAGGATGCCGCGATGCTGGGCGGGCAGAAAATTGCCGGATTCGGTCAGCAGGGTGCGCAACTCCTCCACGCCCATACTGTTTTCCGAGGCAGCCCCGGCTCTCAGGTGCAGCAGCCGCAACAGCCGCTGCACGAACAGATTGACGAACCACACCGCCGGATAGGCCAGCTTGAGCATGGGGGCGAGCACGAAACTGGCGGCCGGTGCGATCCGCTCCGGATAGGACGCGCCGATCACCTTGGGGGTGACTTCGGAGAACACCAGGATCAGGAAGGTGACCGAAAGGGTCGACAGGGTTAGTGCCACCTCGTTCTGGCCGAACAGGCGGAAGGTGATGACCGTGACCACCGAAGCCGAGGCGGCGTTGATCAGGTTGTTGCCCAGCAGCACCACGCCCAGGAGTTTGTCGGTGTTGGACAGCAGCCATTCTGCCAGCTTCGCGCCACGGTGCCCGGCACGGGCCAGGGTGCGCAGGCGATAGCGGTTCACCGCCATCATGCTGGTCTCGGCCATGGCAAAAAAACCGGAGATCAGCAGTAATACGGTCAGGGCGGCAAATAGCGCCCCTAAGGGAATCGAGTCCAAGGCATTGCCGGCGAGTGATGAAGGCCTGAGTGTAGCAGTGCCGTCGTGATGCCAGCATGTTGCCGCATGGTATCGGGCGCATCGTTACCCTGACGAGGGGCCGCTCCCCGCCGCCGTCGCAGCCTGCTGGCATGCCCCATCGGGTGAACCCTCGTACCCCCTCGTAGGCGCGGGTCCGCCCGCGATACAACGGTGGCCGTCGCGGGCAA
>CAISDD010000106.1 GCA_903883985.1 uncultured Pseudomonadota bacterium
GCATCCTTGGGGTTCGAGCCTGGCCAGCCGCACTCGATGTAGTGCATGCCGAAGGCCGCCAGGCGGTGCGCGATGGTCAGCTTGTCCTCGACGGAAAGAGAAATATCTTCGCGTTGCGAGCCGTCGCGCAGCGTGGTGTCATAGAGCAGGATCGCGGTCATGAGGGTCGTCACAGAGGTGGTTTCATGGCGCCTCAGCGCCGGGAGCGAGCCTACCGCAAAGCTTCCCGCTAAGGGGGCTAAGGCGGCATCCGTTATCGCCAGGTATGCCGCAAGTCTCCCAGCGTTGGGCTAAACTGCGGCATCGCTGAATCCGGGTACTGCCATGCAATCCAAATCCTTGCGTATATTCCTGCCTATTGTGGTCGTTCTGCTCGTCCTGCCTCTACTCTGGGTCTGGCTGACGCTGCACTGGAGTTATTCCGAGGGCGAACGTGCCGGTTATGTCCAGAAGCTCTCCAGTAAAGGCTGGGTTTGTAAAACCTGGGAAGGGGAGATCGCCATGGTGACCATGCCCGGGGCGATCCCGGAGAAATTTTTCTTTACGGTGCCGCAGATTTCCATCGCTAATCAGATCAACAGCCTGGCCGGAAAACGGGTGGTGTTGACCTACGAGCAGCACAAATTCATTCCGTCTTCATGTTTCGCCGAGACGGAATATTTTGTGACCGCGGTCCGCGAAGTTCCGGATCAAGCAGTGAGCCAGCCTGTGCCCGCGGCCCCACGCTTGCAGCCGCCACATTGATCGGGCTTGCAAGCCGCGGCATCTGGGGAAACGCTGATTAAATCCTTCGACAAGCTCAGGACGAACGGCTACCTGTAGATTCCGTTCGTGGTGAGCCTGTCGAACCATGAACGAAGCCGAATAAATCAGCGGTTCCCTAGGTCGAGTACCCCAGGTTCGGCGCCAGCCAGCGTTCCGCTTCGGCCTGGGTCCAGTTTTTGCGTTGGGCGTAAGACTCGACCTGATCGCGGTCGATCTTGGCCACAGCGAAATAGCGCGCGTCCGGGTGGCTGAAGTAGAAGCCGGAGACCGACGAGGCGGGCAGCATGGCGTAGCTCTCGGTCAAGCTCACGCCGATTTGCGCCGTGGCGTCGAGCAGTTGGAACAGCGCGCCCTTCTCGCTATGTTCCGGGCAGGCCGGGTAGCCGGGGGCAGGACGGATGCCGCGATATTCCTCGTTGATCAACTGCGTGACGGAGACGTCCTCGTCTGCCACATAGCCCCAGAACTCGGTGCGCACGCGTTGATGCAGGCGCTCGGCGCAGGCCTCCGCGAGACGGTCGCAGAGCGACTTGAACAGGATGGCGCTGTAGTCGTCGTGTTGCGCGGCAAACGTACGCAGGCGCTGTTCTTCGTGGATGCCGGCGGTGACCACGAAGGCGCCCAGGGTATCCTGGATGCCGCGAGGAGCGATGAAGTCGGCCAAACACCAGTTGGGCTGGCCACGGGGTTTCTCCATCTGCTGACGCAGATTGTGCCAGGTCATCAGCACGCGGCCATCGTCGCCGTAGACCTCGATGTCGTCGTCGTTCACCGTGTTGGCCGGGAACAGGCCGATCACCGCGCGCGCTTCGATCCAGTTCTCCGCGATCATCTTGTCCAGCATGGACTGGGCGTCGGCGAACAATTTTCGCGCCTCCTCGCCCACGACTTCGTCTTGCAGGATTTTCGGATAGCGGCCATGTAACTCCCAGGACTGGAAGAAGGGGGTCCAGTCGATGATCTCGGCGAGTTCCTCCAACGGGTAGTTGAGGAAGACCTGGGTGCCGAGTGTCCTGGGTGTGGGGGGGGTATACCCCACCCCTGCAATCAAAGCGGGTGCGATATGCTCCCCCCCTTTATCAAAGGGGGGCTGGGGGGGATTTGTGGTCCAATCCGTCCTGAATTTGTTTGCCCGTGCAGCCACCAGGCTGACGCGCTTGCTCTGGCTGCGTTGTGCTGCGTGGCGCTCGCGAACTTCACTGTACTCGGCCTTGATCTTTGCCTGGTAATCCGCGCTCAAGTCTTCCGACAGCAGCTTGGAGCACACGCCCACCGCGCGCGAGGCGTCTTTCACATAGACCGTGGTGCCCTGGTAATGTGGCGCGATCTTCACTGCCGTGTGCGCCACGCTGGTGGTGGCGCCGCCGATCAGGAGGGCTTGAGTCATGCCGAGACGTTGCATCTCGCGGGCGATGTGGCTCATCTCTTCCAGGGAGGGCGTGATCAGGCCGGACAGGCCGATGATGTCCACATTCTGTTCACGCGCCGTGGCGAGGATTCTTTCGGCCGGGCACATGACACCCAGGTCGATGACCTCGTAGTTGTTGCAGCCGAGCACCACGCCGACGATGTTCTTGCCGATGTCGTGGACGTCGCCCTTCACCGTGGCCATCAATATCTTGCCCTTGGCGCGCGCGCCTTCCGACGAATTTTCCAACCGGCTCGCCTCGATATAGGGCAGCAGGTGTGCCACCGCCTGTTTCATCACCCGCGCCGACTTCACCACCTGCGGCAGAAACATCTTGCCAGCCCCGAACAGGTCGCCGACCACGTTCATGCCGTCCATCAACGGGCCTTCGATGACCTTTACCGGATGATCGAACTTCTGGCGTGCCTCCTCGGTGTCTTCCAGGATATGGGTCGTGATGCCCTTCACCAGCGCATGGGTCAGGCGTGCCTCTACCGGCTCACTGCGCCAGGCCAGCTCCTCCACCGCATCCTTGACACGGCCCTTGACCGATTCGGCCGCGGCGACCAGACGATCAGCCGCCTCCGGGTGCCGGTTCAACACCACATCTTCCACCAGGGTGCGCAATTCGAGGGGGATCTCGTCGTAGACGCCCAACTGCCCGGCGTTGACGATCCCCAAGTCCATGCCGGCCTGGATGGCGTGGTAAAGAAACACGGTATGGATCGCCTCACGCACTGGCTCGTTGCCGCGGAACGAAAAGCTGACGTTGGAGACGCCGCCGGAGATGTGGGCATGGGCCAGATGGGAGCGTATCCAGCGTGTCGCCTCGATGAAGTCGACGGCATAGTTGGCGTGTTCTTCGATGCCGGTGGCGATGGCGAAGATGTTGGGGTCGAAGATGATGTCTTCCGCCGGGAAGCCGACTCCTTCGGTCAATAGCCGGTAGGCGCGGGTACAGATATCGACCTTGCGCTCGAAGGTGTCGGCCTGGCCCGCCTCGTCGAAGGCCATGACAACCACCGCTGCGCCATAGCGGCGCGCGAGGCGCGCGCGCGTCAGGAACTCGGCTTCGCCCTCCTTCATCGAGATGGAATTGATGATGGGCTTGCCCTGGACGCACTTCAGCCCGGCCTCGATCACGCTCCATTTGGAGGAGTCGATCATGATAGGCACGCGGGCGATATCCGGCTCGCTGGCCACCAGATGCAGGAAGCGCACCATCGCCGCTTCACCATCGAGCATGCCTTCATCCATGTTGACATCGATGACCTGGGCGCCGGCTTCCACCTGTTGCAGGGCGACGGCCAGTGCCTCGTCATAGTTGCCCTCGACGATCAGGCGCTTGAACCTGGCCGAGCCGGTGATGTTGGTGCGCTCGCCCACATTCACGAACAGACTGTCCGCGCCAACGTTGAACGGCTCCAGGCCACACAGGCGCAGGGCCGGTTCGATCTTTGGGCGCGCGCGTGGCACGCAGCCGGCCACCGCTTCCGCGATCGCCTTGATATGTTCCGGCGTGGTGCCGCAGCAGCCGCCGACGATGTTGACCAGACCGGACTGTGCCCATTCGCGTATCTGCGCGGCGGTCTGCTGTGGCGTCTCGTCGTAGCCGCCGAAGGCGTTGGGCAGGCCGGCGTTGGGATGGGCGGAGACCAGGCAATCTGCCTTGTGCGCAAGTTCGGCGATGTGCTGCCGCAACTCCTGCGCACCCAGGGCGCAGTTGAAGCCGAAGGAGAAGCAGTCGGCGTGGCGCAGGGAATTCCAGAACGCCTCCACCGTCTGCCCGGAGAGCGTGCGGCCAGAGGCATCGGTGATGGTGCCGGAGATCATGACCGGCCAGCTACGGCCGACCTGATCGAAGTACTGTTTCACCGCGAACACCGCCGCCTTGGCGTTGAGGGTATCGAACACGGTCTCGATCAGTAGCAGATCGGCCCCCCCCTTGACCAGGCCATCCGTGGCCACCAGGTAGGTGGCGACCAACTGGTCGAAGCTGACGTTGCGAAAGCCCGGATCGTTGACGTCGGGTGACAGGGTGGCGGTGCGCGAGGTCGGCCCCAGGACACCGGCGACGAAACGCGGCTTGTCCGGCGTCGAATATTCTTCCGCCACCGAGCGCGCCAGCGCGGCTCCCGCGAAGTTGATCTCCCAGACCAGGGACTCCATGCCGTAGTCGGCCATGGAAATGCTGTTGGCATTGAAGGTGCAGGTCTCCAGGATGTCCGCGCCCGCAGCCAGGTATTGACCATGGATTTCCCGGATCACCTCGGGGCGTGTCAACAGCAGCAGGTCGTTGTTGCCCTTCACATCGCGGGGCCAGTCGGCGAAACGCGCACCACGATAGTCCGCCTCGGTCAGGTCGTAGCGCTGGATCATGGTGCCCATCGCGCCATCCAGGATCAGGATGCGGTGGGCAGCGATGGCGTTGAGTTCAGCGGTGCGATCGGACATGAGAGGAGGCCAACAAGGAAAGTGGCCATTTTAGCATCCGCCCCAACGCGCATCGCAAAGGTCGAACGGGATGGCGGCTACATGGCGCGTCGCTGCACAAACGACTTCCTCCGCACGGGGAGCGTGGCGGCGGCTTCCCGTGGTTCCGTTCCATTGGCCAGAACCCAGGTCATGACGGTGATCGCGATCAGGTGGTAATAGAGGTCAAAGTAGGACAGACCCAGGAATGCACCGGCGGTGGCGTAGCCCACCAGGCTGACCTGGATCATGGAGGCCAGGTCGACGGCCCATTTTCGTCCCGGGTCTTTCTTGAACAAACGCTTGATCTGATTGCAGCGCGTCCAGGTCATGATCCCCAGCGCCATGAAGATCGCGAAACCGATGAAGCCTTGCTCCCCGATCTGTTCGAAATAGATGCTATGCACGTCGTGTACGTTGTCCGGGTCCGGCGCATAGCGCTCGAAGGTGGGTGGCAGGAACATCTTCATGCCCCCACCCGTGACGCGCACCTTGGCCACGTTCCAGGCGACCCACCAGGCGTTGACACGCCCCATCGCGGATTCATCCTGCTCGTAGGTCTTCACCGTATTCATGCGGTCGTACCAGGCCTGCGGCATGATGCTGCCGATGATGAGGACGCTGATTGCGATCATCAGGGCGGTCACGAACTTGTTGCTGCTCTTGAACCAGAGAAACAGGCCCATCGAAGCCAGGCCGATGAGGCCGCCGCGCGACTGGCTGCCGATAGCAGCAATCGCCGAGAGCATCATCGCAGCCCCCAGGCCGAACCGCATCCAGGCGCGTGGGTCGTGGGTGCGCAGGTAGGACAGCAAGGGGATGGTCATCGCCAGCACCAGGGCCATCTCGTTGTTGCCGCCGAAGAAAGTGCCATCCGGGCCTTGTACGTGGGCGACGCCGCCGTGGATGATGGTGAAGATGCCACCCTTGATGCCATAGAAGCCCAAGGAAACGCAGATCACCCAGATCAGGCTATCGAGGCGTTCCCGGGTAGTGATGACCATCATCGTGACGTAGGTCATCAGCAGTATCTTGAACACTTTGATGAATTGTTCCCAGGCCAGGTCGGGAAAGAAGGCGAAGTAACTGGTAACGGCCATCCAGCCCAGGAAGACCAGCAACAACACGGTCTCACGGGTCCAGGGGATGCGCTTGGGTTCCTTGCTGAAAAGCAGGCCGGCAAAGGTAACCAGCGCGATGATTAGCGCCCAGGGGAAGTTCAGCGCCCAGCCGAAGCAAAGGCGGTGCGGGTTGTGGTAGCCGATCCACGACCACAGGTAGATGCCGATCTGAGGCCGACGCAACACCATGGGCAGGAGGCCGAATACCACCAGGGCGACGAACAGATCCCGCATCAGACAGAATCCGCTCTATTCGGGTCCACCCGACTCACGACATAGCGGTACTTGCCGGATTTCTCGGGTGGTATTTCCCTTACCTGCTCGATTTCCACGAGGACTCCCGCACCCAGTCGTGCCTTGACACCGGATACGATTCCGGCCAAGCAGGCAGGATCGAAGCTCGCATCGGTCACAAGGAGGATGCGGATGATGTCCAGGCTTTCCTGCACAATCTTGAATTGCCGCACACCGGGCAGATCGCGCACGATATAAATCAGCGACAGGCCATGCATCACCGTGCCATCCTTGGCCACTAGGAAGTCCGTGCTGCGTCCCTCAATCGACTTCAACAAAGGCAGAGTACGGCCGCAGGTGCAGGGTTGGTCGTCGAGCACACCGATATCGCCGGTACGGTAGCGGATAAAGGGGAAGTCGCGCGTGGCCAGATGGGTTACCACGATTTCGCCGCTTTCGCCGGCCTGCAGCACCCTGCCTTTGGCATCGACGATCTCGATGATGATGTCCTCGTGGGTCAAATGCATGCCGCCAGCCGGACACTGGTGCGCAATGAAGCCGGCATCGCGGCCGCCATAGCCGTTTGCGACCGGACAGCCGAAGGCGCGCTCGATGGCCTCGCGCTGATGCGGGTAGATACGCTCGGAGGTGACAAAAGCGACCCGGATACCGAGATCGTCCAGACGGATGCCGCGCTCCCCGGCATGGCGGGCGATGTGCGCGAAGGCGGAAGGATAGCCGAACAGCATCTTCGGACGCATGGTGCGTATCTCGGCGATGAAACCATCCAACTTGTCCGGCGACATTTCGAAAGCCGGAAGCAGTCTGGTGCGCATCACCAAGTCACGCCACTGGCGCACACGGTCCTGCGAAGTCAGCTCTATGGGTGAGCCCCACAGCACGATCTCGGGATCGCCGATATCCACACCCCACCAGCGCGTGGCACGCCATTTCGCCGCGACATCGTGGGACACCCGCTCGTTGCCGATGAAGAAAATCAGCGGTTCGCCGCTGGAACCGCCGGTATTGAACCGCGCCAGCCCCTCCGCACGCTCCGATTTGAGCGCATCGAGATTGGCGCGGATTGTGGGTTTATCCAGAAAGGGCAGGTGTTGCAGGTCCGCCGTGCAGGTAACCTCGGCAGGCTCGAAGCCCTGGCACGCGAACAATTCACGGTAATAGGGAACATGTATTCCCGCCTCGCTCAACAAGGCGCGCAAACGCTCGATACGCAGTGCCTCGAGACGTTGCCGCGGCCAGTATTGGCTGGATTCCATTTGCCGCCGTACTCGCACGCTGTCATGTTGTTTCAGACGCTCCTGCAAGGGGAAGAGCAGTCCAGAAACCATACGCGTATACAGATTCACGAATTCTCCTCTGTTTCGCTCAGCTTGGGCGCGGGTGCACCGGCATGTAGGGCTGCGAACTCCTCGCGCAGGATGGCCACCCGCGTATCCCAGGAATTTGCCGCGGCGTAATCCAGTATTGCCTGCCTCGGCCAGTCGTGCCTCAACGCATCGCGCAAGGCTGCACTCAGCGCCGCCTGGTCGCCGAAGGGCACGATGGTTCCCAGGTCAGGGCGGCACACGACTTCGCGGTTGCCGCCGACATCGGTCGCCACCACCGGCAGGCCGCAGGCCATGGCCTCGAGAAACACATTGGCCCAACCTTCGTTGCGCGTCGCCAGTACGAACACGTCGGCCGCGGACAATGGCCATTTCAGTTCGTCCGGGGGCAGCGCGCCGAGGAAATGCACGCGCTCGCCGAGGCCGAGAGCGTCCACCTGGGCGCGCAGTTCGGCCAGCATGTCACCCTCTGGATTGGCACCGCCGACGATCAAGTAATGCAGTTCGGGCTGTTCACACAACAATTCCGGCAGACAGTCGATCACGCGATGAAAGCCTTTGCGCTCCACCAGAGCGCCCACCGAGACCAGCACGCGGGCGTTCTCCGGCAGGCTGTAGCGTTGCCGCGCGCGGGCGCGATCCACGGGGTGGAAACGCTGCAGGTCGATGCCGTTGCCGATCACCCTGCCCTTTGCCGGCGGCAGCCCGAGGCTGATCGCCAGTTGCCGCAACGAATCGGAGACCGAGAACACCCGGGTCGCCCGCCGCAACGCCTTGACGACCCGGGCGCGCAAGGCAGCGTTGCGGCTGTGCGGCACTTCGGTGCCACGCAGGGTGATGCAAGTCGGCAGATTCAGCCAGCGGCCGAGGAGGGTGGCCGCATAGCCATCCGGATAGGCGAAATGGGCATCGATCAGGTTGTAACCCTGGCGCTTCAGCCGCCAACAAAGAGGCAGGCAGGCGAGCGCCATCATCAAACCATCGAGCCAGCGCAGCATCCCGGGCAGGGCGAGAAATCGGGGAAACCACACCTCCACGTTCGACTGAGTCTCACACGCTCCTGGCTGCGGCCGGTAACCCGGGCGCAAGCTGCGGATCAGCCCCTGGCCGGGAAACCAGGGCCGCGGCGAGACCACCACCAGAGGCAGGCCGACACGGAACATACGCTCGCGTATGAACAGCCCGGCCTGCGGCTGCGCCGCGTTCGGGAACAGGCTGGAGAAGACGATGAGGCGTGGGCCCTCTGCCCCTTCCATCAGATTCACAGCGCTCTTCCCAGCGCACGCCCGTAGATGGCCCGGTAATTGGCGATGCTCTTCGCCCAGTTGCGTTCCTCTTCCACGAAGTGGCGGCCGTTCTCGCGCAGGGCGGTGCCGCCATCCGCGAGGCTCAGGGTCGCCAGGGCTTTTTCGGCGAGATCGGCTGCATCCCCCGCGCGGAACAGCACCCCCGTGTAGCCATCCTCGATCAGCTCCTGGTGCCCACCCACGTTGGAGGCGATCAGCAACCGCCCCTGCGCCATGGCTTCCAGTGGCTTCAGGGGCGTAACCAGATCGGTCAGACGCATGGCATGGCGCGGATAGGCCAGCAGGTCGACGAGATCGTAGTAGCGGTTCACCTCGGCGTGCGGCACGCGGCCGACGAACACCACCTTGTCGCCCAGA
>CAISDD010000107.1 GCA_903883985.1 uncultured Pseudomonadota bacterium
CGTATTCATGGTAGAAGCCATTCCCATGGAGACGGGGTTCTGCTCCTTTTTGGGGTGATCCACGGTCGTTACGGAAGATAGTTACAGATGTAATTACCCACTATGAACCACATAGAGCCCTGAATTTCAAGTATTCATTACCTTGCCAATCACGCCGCTTCCGGCCAGCAGTAGGTGCCATCAATCGCTGTGGCGACCTCGATCGCCAGTTGGGTATCGAAGCGGTTGCGGCGAAGGATTTCCTGCCAGAACTGGAAGCCGCCCTTGGCATCGACCGGCACGGCAAGGCTCCCATCACGTTGCGCCAGGAACAGGTAGATCCCGTCGGAGACGCCCAGATATTCCACCCGATAACAGATACGCTCGATCTGCTGCCACTGAAAGGTCTCGCATCGAGCCGTTCCGGGAGGCTTTACTTCCAGGCGGATTTCCACCTCATCGAACGTTACCTCGAACCACTCGTTCAGAGGCGGGGTGGCGGGCAGAGGGGGAGGGGTCATGCTTTCCAGCCAGGTCCAGAAGCGTTTGGGGATGAGGTCATGAATAAGCCCAATCAGCGCGAGAAGGAATCGGGTCACGGCGGGGCCGCCTTGCCCACCAGTGAGCTGGTTTGCTCGACGCAGACGTCAAGTTTCTGTGCCATCAACCGCCCGCCGGTCGTGATGGCGCGAAATTGGGCTTTGTCTACTTCCTGGGTGGCCATTCGGCGCTCCAAGTCCGGGACGAATTTCAGCCGCAGGTACTCGATCGGCAAGCCGTGTTGCGCGGCGACGATTTCCTGCTCGAAGTTCTGCCACGGGTCGATGCCATTCAGTTCGCAATAGCGCCGCCGGTAGCACTCGATATGGTCAACAAGAATCTCAAAATCATCGACGTTGAGGATGTGGCCGCGCCAAAGTTCTACGGGCGGATGGTGCCCGATGTAATGCAGCACCACGGTGCAATCCTCGTTGTTGAGCATGACCAGATTGTTGCGGTTGCCGAAATAGGGGCCGGCGTAGGCGCTCCACGACTGTTCCTGATAGCTCCAGCCATTGTCGTACGACCAATACGTGGTCGCGGTGAACGGAAAGATATCGACGCTGGTTGTCTTGCTCGTCTCATTGCCCGCCAAGGCGCTGGTTTTCTCGATGCACTGCTGGAGATTGCGACCTGCATTGAGCTGACCACTATTGGTCATGAAAACAAAGTGGCTTTCATGGTCGACGACCTTGGCGTCCAGGTAACGCAACCGATCAGACCGCGCCTTACGCAGACGGCCGATCTTTTTATCGTTTAGCGTCAGCCATTGCATGGACGAACGCTTCTCACCCGCTCGCCGATCTTGCCAACGCAAGCCATGTTCGAGCAGATCGTCGAAGTTGACGCGGACAAACCCGGCGTATAGCCATGCCAGCCTGTAGCCAACGCCGCGCGCCGGCATGGGCCCCGCGAGATAATCGATCCAGCCCTCCAGACCGAACAAGGTCGAGAAACCGCCGGTCGCCACGTCGCCGGCCTTGCCGGATTTTGGGAACAGAAAGGCCTCGCCTTCGTAGTGGATGAAGCGCTGTTTCGTCACCTCGAACGCCAAGGAGATTGGCAGGCGCCGCCAGATACGCTTCTTGATGAAGTAGCGGTCCAGTTCCGGGACGTTTTGTAGAAGCCGGTACTCCGCCGGTTTGCCGTTGCGCGCCGGCGCAATTTCACGGCGCAGGTCGCATTTTGGGTCGATGCGGTTGTGCTCGCAATAGCCGACCCGATAACGCTCGATGCAGTGCCCGAGCAACGCAAAATCGTAGCCGTCCAGCACGTCACCGCGCCACAGTTCAACCGGCGGCTGGTCGCCGATGACATGAAGCACGATCGTGTCAGACTGACGGCTGAGCATGAGCAGGTGGTTGTCCACGCCGAACGCCGGGCCGAGGTAGGCATTCCACAACTTTCCCTGGTATTCCCGAGTGCCATGGAGTGACCAATAGCTATGTTTTGTGAACGGGAATACGCCGATGCTGTTCATGGCGAAGTGGGCCGCTTGGCACTAGCGGCCAACTCGGGCCCCGCCACTGTCAGCCGTTCCGAGGCGAGATTGAATAGCACCGAGTTTACGCCGCCGGCAGTCAACGCCGGCATCCAGGCCAAGGCTTCTTTCGGTGGCCAACGCAGCAAAGTGGCGGTGGGCAGCTCCAACTGCCGGGCTGCCAGCTCGGCCTGTGCGTCGGAGGTGAAGGCGAGCAGGGCCGGATGGCCGTCGACCGCCCGCGCGAGCGGCGCCGCCGGTTGGTCGGGATCGGCGAGGAACACCCATTCCCGCATCGACAACAGCATCGCCGGTACCGGCCCGGAAAAAACGCCGCCGGTTGCGCGCACGATGTCATCGAAACCGTCGACGCCGTCGAACCACTCGGGCAGCCGATGCCGGTAGTACTCGTATTGCGGGATCAGGTTGACCAGTGGCGCGTAGAAACCGGAAATAGGATGGTTGAACAGCAGGCCGAATACGCCTTGCTCGCGCAGTCCATGCAGGCGATGGATCGCGGTCTCGAAATCGAGGGCGAACAGCGGCACCACCTTGCGCTGGCTGTCTTCCAGCAGGTGCGGCGAGTAGCTCATGGCCAGGTTGCCGTCGGTGAAGGCCATGACGAAGACCGTCTTGCCATCCTCGGCGGTTTCACAATAGGGCGCGTAGTCGCCGGCATGGGGTGCTTCGGCGGAGACGAAATGCCAGTGCTCCAGAGCGAAGACCGCCGCCCACAGCGCCTCCATGTCGGCCCACTTACCGCTGGCGCGTGCCTGGTCGGCGAGGGCGATGAAATCCACTTCCGCCGGTTTCGCGGGCGGGATGTTTAGCGGTTTGCAGCCCATTCGGTCAAGTAACCAAGCCTGGGCCTCGGCGATTTCATCGAGGGACAGATCGCTTGCTTCAGTGTCAGGCCTGTCCACCGCTGGGGCGGATATTTCGGCGTACTGACCTCGCCGCGTTCCATGAGCCAGCCGCGCGGCCGCCTCGTCAGTCCAGAGTGCCACGACCGCCGAATAGGCGGATTTCGTCTCTTCTACCCACGGAAACAGGCGTAGGCTGTCCCGATCGGCCAAGGCAACATCAAGCGGGTGGCCAGGTGCAACCGCGACTTGGGCATGATCGCCGCGCAGACGGGAATAGATGTCGGGCTCACCTCCCGCTACCTTGTCGGGCATCGACGCCCAGTAGGTGTTGACAAAGTCTTCCATTGCGCCGAGGCTGCGATGTACCGAATAGCCGTCTGGCCGCACGGTGACGCCCAGAACCGGATCGCGTGTGCTCTCCTCCCATTTTTCGATGAACAGGTGTACTTCGCCGCGCAAGGTTTCCTCCGCCGGCCTGTGTTCTGGGCACAGCGGCAGGATACGGCCGTTAAGCTTGCCGGTGGTAGCGGGTTGGCCGCAACGGATGCAGGTGTCCTCGCTACGATCGCCGGCCGCATCAATCAAGGCGCGGATTTCAGTATCAGCGGCCTCGCGTGCCGCCGTGTCCTCGCCGACCACCCGTACGCGCATCCGTAACCGCCCCCATTTTTCCTTGGAATACAGGTTGTCCACCATCACACCGTGCTCATCCGCGATTGCCTCGATGTCGCGCCAAAGTGCCTTGCGCAAGTCTTGCCAGCCGGCTTCGTCGTGGTCGTGGTTTAAATGCGACGCAAATGCGGTGGAACCGTTCGCTTCGAGGTGAGCGGGCGGGGGAGAGAAAACATCGGCCAACCTTTTGTCTCGTCGATCGATCAACACAGGCAGCGCGATGGTTGCGCCTATGCCCAGCACCAGCACCACGATCTTGACGGTCGGGTGATCGTCCAGGGCGATAACTGCCAATGACAATACAACCGGCATCAGCATGACCCAGAGCATCAGCAAGAGTAGGTGGCGTGGTTTCATCGTAAGTAATGTCGCTTAACTCATTTTGCCTTCATTAAGCTGCCGGCGCAGGCCCTCATCCCCGGCCCTTCCCCCGGAGGGGGAAGGGGGTGGAACCCTCTCCCTTCGGGAGAGGGCAGGGTGAGGGCGCCCGATGGTAAGCCAAATTGGTTTCGACAGGTTACTTATGTCCAATTGGCTGGGTTCGATTGGTTCCTGAGACTCGATATGTACCGACAATCTTTACTGCATCGCCTTGCCTGAAACCGAAGTTAACGAGTCTGAGGTATCCATTTAACCGGAGTTGAGACGTCACCACGGCCGGTTCTGTAGAAGGCGCTCCCTGCTTTCAGGATTGCAAGCGTTTCCCCGACTGCTTGTGCAGCTTGCGTTGGGGGCCTCTCGTCGACGCGAGGTACTGGTAGCGCACGGGGTTATGGGCTGACCTTACTACACACATAACTCCGCTCACCACGACACGCTGATGCTGATCTCATTCATCCTTGATTACTCAGTTAACCGCTCATCTTCTCCTGTGAGACCCCATGAACATTGAGGCGCCTTCGATCACGCTTACCGTTAACGTGAACCCGCGTGACCTCCGTAGGAGCGGGCTTGCCTGCGATTTAACGGTGGCTATCGCGGGCAAGCCCGCTCCTACGACACGGTCAACAGCGGAATGTAGTTTCATGGACCTCTTGCATCTGCTGTTCACCGGGCTACGGCGACTGCTCCATTGGAGGGAAAGGGGCATGGTAAGCGTCAGGGTATTACATCCGGGCGCACGGTAAATTTGTTCTCTCCAAAATGATCAAGATGCGGCTTGCCGGGTAGAGTTTTTCGTCATGCGCAGGTAATCAAAGACCATACGTGTGTTGCGATTGATGGTGGCCATTTTTTCTGCGATGCTGGTTATTCCCTTTGATAATATCGTCAGCACCCCTACGGCAAAGCGACGCATCCGGGTGACGTTTTTCGGTCCGTAGCCGGTTCGAATGCAGCTACGGTCTTCGTCATCGTTCCAGTCGATCACGTAATGACAGCGGTTTTCGATCGTCCAATGTTCACGATTGGCAGCAAGTACCTGCTGAGCATTGGCGTGTGTCGGGTCCAGGCTGGCCAACCCCAATCCTCTCAACTTAGGCAACTCGGGACCATAAATGGCGAAAGCATTGTGATATAATAAACAATTTCGCGTTACTGATTTTGCCTACAAACCGAGTAACCCTAGGGAAGCGCTGATTTAGTTGGATTTATTCATGGTTCGACTGTTCGAAGGATGCTACTCTGTCGGCGGGCCAGTTGGCTTTGATGGGATGCCAAATCAGTTCCGCTGGTACACTTAGCTGCGTAAGCAATTGATACTCCCCATGGGAAAACCAGTTTGGCCCCCGACACCGCCACTGTCGCGCTATCCAGAATTACGGCACAGGCTTACGGCATGATTTCCACATACTCGTATACCTCCGCGTCGGTTAGCTGTTTTCGCACCGGCAGGGAGGCCTCGGCGAACCATGCGTGGGGGTCGTGCCGATCGATCTCGCGGCCCATAAATCGAATCAGTTCACAGATGGGATCGACGACGTTGGCACGGTAGCGATCATCTTTTTTTACATAGCCCAGATAAAGGTTTTTTAAGCAGTTTCCACGACACCAGGAATAAGCATCACAGGTTGCGCAAGGCATGTCAGGATGTGGCTGCAGCGGGCTCTTCCGCAGCCAGTTGTCCTGAATATGGCCCATCTGCATGCTCGGAACATACATCATGTCTGGGCAGGGGAATATCTTGCCATCCGGCATGATGTTGAGGATGTGGGTCGAAACACGGCACTGGGTCAAGCCGCTGTAGAGCTCCCTTGCGCGGTTCGGTAGTACCTTGTTGCGCACCATGCCCATGATCGGGATCAAGGGGTAGAGCTTTTCGGTGCGACGGAAAAACTTAGCGATGAGCTGGACCAGCACCGCACGGCGCTTCTCCATGGAGCCCTCAAAATACTGCTCGTCGGCGACGAACTGCCAGTATAGGTAATCGAAGGATTCGGCGAGGTCGTCGAGTTCCTCGAAGCTGGTGTCGGGGTGGCTCCATGTCACGCGCGCGGTGGTGCTGCCGCCGAGGCGGTCGCGCACATGGTTCACGTTCTTGAGCACTTGGCGCCATACGCCGCGACCTCGGTAGCCGTCCGTGGTCTGCTCGCCGCCGTCGATGGAGACCAAGATGTTGGACAACCGGTGCAGCATCCAATCTGGCAGGCTATCCAGGAGTGTGCCGTTAGTCTGCAACTGAAAGCGAAATTCCGGGAAACGGCGCATGACATTTCCCATCATCTCCCGGTTCAGCGTCGGTTCGCCGCCGTAGAAGGTGACGTAGATCTCCTTGCCGCCGAGGTGCTGTTCGACGAAGGCGGCGAGCTGGTCGATGTCGTATTTCAGCTCGGTCTGGGAGCCGAGCACTTCGCCCACACCAAGCGAACAATAACTGCATTTCAGGTTGCACTTGAGCGTGGTGAGCAATTGCAGTTCGACACGACCGCCAACGATGGGATCGATATCGGATACGTGCATCCGTGTTTCAAGGGTATAAACAGTGGGGGTATACATGGCTCTTATTCGCCTGGAAATGAATGGAAGCCGCGCCGCTGCGCGGTCAATCAACAGTCAGCGAAAAAGAAGCGGAGGTCCGTGCTTGTTGGGCTGCGAGGTAACGGCAAAACGCAGCCAGCGGCTCGCCATCGCGGGCATCAACACAAGGCGGGATGGGCTTGAGAAACGCTCGATGCTGAAATACATGGAAGCTTCAATTAACCTTCATCGAGGGAGGCGCTGCGGCCAGGGTAAGAAGTAAAGAGGTTAGTAGTACCAAGCGCATCAACCGCAAAGTAGCCTTGCCCACATTCTACTCGAAAGAGTAGCGTTCGGATGGCCACCTATTCATCACCGTTATCAACTATCCCCGGAGTGAGCGCAATCCTCTCAACTTAAGCAACTCGGGACCACAAGTAGCGAAAGCATTGTGACATAATTGTTACGTAAGCAATTGATATATAAGGATATTTACTTGACATCTCCAATGC
>CAISDD010000108.1 GCA_903883985.1 uncultured Pseudomonadota bacterium
GCGCGCATCGACATAGAACGAAAGACCGGTTTCCAGCGCATCCACGGCCTGCAACAGTGCCTCGTCCTCATCCATACCGAAGGTGATGGCCTCGGGTACGTCTGGGAAAGTCACCAGCACGGTCCCCGCGTCGGGCATCAGGATTACGGGATAATCGAACATGGTTACACCTCTCACTTCAAGCCAAGCTGACGTTTGATCGCGGCTTCCAGCCCCTTACCCAATTCCGCGGTACCGTGCATGGGCAGGGCGGACTGGCGGCCATTCAGGAACACTTTCAGATGCGAGCCCTTTCCCGGCGCGAAGGTAGCACCTTGTTGCTCCAGCCACTTCTTCATCTGCTTCGAGTTCACGTAGCGAACACTAAACACTTCTGTTGCGCACTTCAAGGTAGCGATAAACAAAACGGGTTTAATTATGCCGACGTGTTGTTGCGCTCTCCGTCGGCGAGGGTCAGGACTTGACAGAGATTAACCGTGGTCTGTCCCCTGTTTTACACTATGCCACCAGCAATTCGTGCAGACGAACCGCTGTCTGCTGCTTCACCTCCACAGCTTCGAACAGATCGTTGGGATAAAGATAGTCCTCTCCCGTATCGTCAATGATCCGAACCATGCCATGACTATCCACCGCCGACAAAACCTCGTAAATACGACCAAGCGTGAGATCGTCGGTAGAAAAGTCTCCACAGCCTTCCCGTGAAACGCAGACAACGAATCTCATAACCACTCCTTCACCTTGAACTTCACCTTGCCGATACCGTGAGCTTCGTACCAATGCACTTCGGCTGCCACAACCTCGCCGTTCTCCAGCCGCACATTGGCGATGCCCTTCTTCTTGCGCCAATTGCCCAATCCGTGCTGGCTTTTCAGTAGAGCAAGATCGCGGATGCCGCTTCCCTGGGCAATGGTTTCAATGTGGGTGATTTCGCCAACTATTTCCAGCTTCATCCCTATCTCCCATGTATCCGAGAAGTCTAACACCCAGCGCATTCCACACAGCGACCACGCTGCACCCGCCCACCGCTCGGCACAGACATCGCTCCCCAGCGCCGACTTTCTTGGGTTCGTGAACGGAAAAACCCCGCAGCCTGGTAGGCGGCGGGGTTTTGGTTTGATGCACCCTCGGTGGTCGGAGGGCTAGGGGAGTGAATCAAATAATCGACCCTGGCCCCTTTGGCCTTGACGTGTTGTTGCGCTCTCAGTCGGCGAGGTTCAGGACTTGACAGAGATTAACCGTGGTCTGTCCCCTGTTTTACCCCTATCCGGTCGGTCTCCTGGATTTTGCGGTCGGTCTCCTGGAACTTGCGGTCGGTCTCCTTGCTAAGCAGGGCCAATTCCTGGATGGTGCGCCAGACATCTTCAAAGGTCGGCGCGGGGGATTGCAGTGTGGTCATGGGGGGAGCCGCTGACAAAATAATGTGATCATTGTAAGACATAGGGCAGAATGCGCCTTTCATTCAGCCGGTCAAGCCGCCGGAGGAAAGCCCAACGGCGAAATAATCGACATTCCGCCTTACACGCGGGTTGTGACGGTACGGCAGTTTGAATGTGGTACTGGATTGCTTCGTCGCGCTGCTCCTCGCAATGACGGTGCCCCGGGTCGTCATCGCGAGGAGCTTAGCGACGTGGCGATCCATGCTACATAGCTAGACCTGACCCCATTGGTTCCGACCCCGTTACCGCGGAAAGTGCTCGGCAGCCAAGGAGCGCATCTCCATTTCGTTGCGTGGGGCGAGGCTAGCGACGGCCCACAGGTCGAAAAGGGGTGATCGCGTTTCATGCTGGCAACGCTGGCGAAGCCGCCCTCGACGCGCAGCGTGCCGTCCAGCACGCGCTGGGTAAAGCCGCAACGGTGCGCCATGTAGAGATTGCCCCGGGCCATGGGCGAACGGTGGCCGTAGAGGATGTCGAGTGGTGCAATCGGGCCGGCCGGTGCGGTGTAGGCCGGTTCGAGCAGTTTGTCCTCGGCGACCAGTCGGCAAACTGCCTGCAGGTCCGGGCAGGTGACGACCAGGAATCCATCGGGCCGCAGCACCCGGCGGAATTCGTTGAGGGCCAGGCCGACCTCGTGTGGGTAGAGGTGCTCGATGTTGTGACTGGAAAAGATGGCGTCGACACTGGCGTCGGCGACGGTAGACATGTTGGTCATGGAGCCCATGATATCGGGATCGACACGCGCATCGATGTCCAGACGCAGCTCTCGCCAGGCATCGGTGTTGAAGGCGCGGGTGGTCTTGTCCTTGCGTTTTGGCCCACAGCCTATGTACAGAAAGGTCTTCTGTTGAATCAAGAGCGCTCCGTTTGGTTGTCAAATGGGGGCAAACGCCGATCATGCCACAGCCCCGTGTAGTCCAAGCCGACGTGGTACGTCGCCATCCAATCCGAGCACCCCCCGCGCCGCGCCCCATAAAAAAACCCCGCAGCCTTGTGGGCTGCGGGGTTTGGTACCGTTTCAGACCGGCGGAATAAACTCCATTCCGCCCTACGTCTGTCGTTCGATTTCAGCTGTGGAAGATGAAGTCGTCCGATTGCAACTGCGAGGCCGTCAAGCCAACCAGGTCGATCGTGAAGTGAACGCCTGCCACCCCGGAGGTGATTGCCACGCTGTTGTTTCCAGCGCCCGCGGCGGCGTCGGAGTGGTAGTTGGCAAAGACCAGATCGCTGGTGCTTCGAATCTCTGCTGTGATACCAAAGCCGCCGATATCACCACCCGCGAAGGAGATCCGATCCTGGATGCCGGGTTCCTCAAAGCCGCTGATGGTGATGACGCCAGCATGTTGCCCGTTTTCCAGAGATACGCGGATCACGTCCGGCTGGCCGGAACCCAGGGCCACATTGACATTGCGGCCCGCGTCGTCACCGAAGGTCACGTCCAGGCTAGCCGCACCCGACAGACCCACCGTGCTCAACGTGCCGATCGAGTCGTTCATGCCGGTCACGATCACCTGGTTGGAGCCCAGCAGATTCAGCGTCGTGGCCCCCACCACGTCGTTGGTGATGCTGCTTGTGTCCAGGGTCAGGGTGGAACTGGCGGTCAAGGTGATGCTTTCGACATTGGCGATAAGCGGGGTGATGTTGGCCGCGATCGTTGCCGTCAAAGTATCCGCACCAGACATGCCGTTGATGTGATCGGTGCCGGTCAGGCGGGTGCCCATCGTGAAGGTGTCGTTTCCGGAACCGCCCACGATATCGGAATCACCGCCGTTGGCCGTGAAGGTAACGCCGCTCGAACCATAGCCGGAGACGCTCACGGTGCCGCCGGAACCGATAGCATCGGCGCCGCCCGCACCGACCTGAGTCGCTGCGGTTGCGATATCGGTGACCGAGGTGGCCATGAAGGTCACGGTCGTTGCAGTATGGCCCGTCACGGTGAAGAAGTTGTTGTCGAGGTTCGTTTCGAGGGCTGTTTGGGCGGCGGTATGACCCGCTGTCTTGAGCACCACGGAGCTGAAGTCGAGCACGTCGCCAA
>CAISDD010000109.1 GCA_903883985.1 uncultured Pseudomonadota bacterium
CCAAGTCCAAGGGCAATGTGATCGCTCCGCAGAAGATCATGGACACCTACGGCGCCGACATCCTGCGCCTTTGGGTGGCCAGCACCGATTACTCCGGCGAGCTGACCATTTCCGACGAAATCCTGAAGCGGTCGGTGGATGGCTACCGGCGCATCCGAAACACGCTGCGTTTCCTGCTCGCCAACACCGCCGACTTCGAGATGGCCACGGACGAAGTGGTCCTTTGCGATCTGCTGGAAATCGACCGCTACGCCCTGGCACTCACCCGCCAGATGCAGGAGGAAGTGCGCGCCGAATACAACAAATACAGCTTTCACACCGCAGTGCAGCGCCTGCATGCGTTCTGCTCGGAAGACCTGGGTGCCTTCTACCTGGACGTGCTGAAGGACCGACTCTACACCTGCGGCGCCGACTCGAAAGCCCGGCGCGCGGCGCAGACCACGCTGTGGCACATTCTGCATACGCTCACCCGCCTGCTCGCCCCGATTCTTTCCGCCACCGCCGAGGAAGTCTGGACGCTGCAACGCAAGTCGGAAAGCGTGTTCTTGAGCCGCTGGCACGAACTGCCTCTTCAGGCCGACGAAGACACGCTGCTCGCCCGCTGGGCCGACATGCGCGCCGGCCGGTCTGCCATCCAGAAGGAACTGGAAAGCTTGCGCGCCGCAGGCAACATTGGGTCTTCATTGCAAGCCGAAGTCACGCTGTTCACTACCCCAAAAACGTATGAAATCTATGCGCCACTCGGTGACGAACTGCGATTCTTCCTGATCGTCTCGAAGGCCGTGCTGGTCGAGGCCGATGCGGACCGCATCGAAGTCAGACCGAGTACGGTCGCCAAATGCGAGCGCTGCTGGCATTACCGCGAAGACGTGGGGGCCATGGACGAACATCCCGGCCTGTGCGGGCGTTGTGTGAGCAATCTGCATGGCGAAGGAGAACGACGTGAGTACGCCTGATGTAGCGCAGACATCCCTGCCCGTGAATCGCCCCGTGCAGGCTGGAAACCTGCGCTACGGGAGGGAGCAATGAACACCACGCGTTCCGGCTTCGCCTGGCTCTGGCTCTCCGCCCTGGCGATCGTGCTCGACCAACTCAGCAAATTCACCCTCGGTGAACACCTTCACGCCTACGTCGATGCCGTCGCCGTGACCGGTTTCTTCAACCTGGTTCACATCCACAACCCCGGCGCGGCCTTTTCTCTGCTTGCCAACCAGCCCGGCTGGCAGCGTTTTTTCTTCCTGGGGATCGCACTCGTCGCCTGCGTCCTCATTTTCTTCCTGTTGCGCCGCGCCACTCGACCCCGCTACGCCATCGCCCTGGCCCTGATCCTGGGCGGCGCGCTGGGCAACGTCATCGACCGGGTGCTCTATGGCTATGTCATCGATTTCCTGGATTTCCACCTGGGTGCCTGGCATTGGCCCGCCTTCAACGTGGCGGACAGCGCCATCACGCTGGGTGCGGTACTGCTGGTCTGGGACAGTTTGGCGGCGGCCCCAGGCCCGAACAAAACGCCTGAGTCGACGCCAGAGGCAGCACGCGACGGGGCACCCGCAGTGCGTGTTGATTGCAAAGAGGACCAACCATGAGCCTGCGCCCTGGCAGCGTCGTCACCTTGCACTACCGGCTGGAATGCGCCGGCCAGGAAGTGGCGAACACCTTCGACGCCGGTCCGGAAACTTTTACCCTGGGGGTGGGGGAACTGGAAGGGCGCCTGGAGATCCTCCTTCTGGGCCTGAACGTCGGCGACCACCCCATTTATGAACTCGGTCCTGGCGAAGCCTTCGGCGACCACGACCCGGTCATGATCCATGACCTGCCTCGCGCAGACTTTGCCGCCCATCTCGCCACCGACATGGTGCTGGAAGTCGATGGAGGGGTCGATTTCTCCTTGCCCAACGGACAGGTTCTCACCGGATCGGTGCTGGAGATCGGCACCGATACCGTGCGCATCGACTTCAACCATCCCCTGGCCGGGCTGCCCGTGACCTTCGAAGTGAATATCCTCGCCATCGAAATCGCGGGTAGCGAGTAGCTACTCACCACTCACCATTTACACCATGAACCTCCTTCTCGCTAATCCACGCGGTTTTTGCGCCGGCGTCGACCGCGCCATCACCATCGTGCTGCGTGCCCTGGAAAAATATGGCGCGCCCATCTACGTGCGTCACGAAGTCGTCCACAACAAATTCGTGGTGGCTGACCTCAAGACCAAGGGGGCGATCTTCATCGAGGACCTGACCCAGGTACCCCTGGGCGCCACCCTGATCTACAGCGCGCATGGCGTACCCCTGTCGGTGCGCCAGGAGGCTCTGGCACGCGGCCTCAACGTGTTCGACGCCACCTGTCCGCTAGTCACCAAAGTGCATGTGGAAGTGAAGAAGATGCGCGAAGCCGGGCTGGAGATCGTCATGATCGGCCACAAGGGCCACCCGGAAGTGGAGGGCACCATGGGGCAGTCGAGCACAGGGATGTATCTGGTGGAAACCCCGGAAGATGTCGCTGGCCTTCGTATCGCCGACCCGAATAAACTGGCCTATGTCACGCAGACCACGCTGTCGGTGGATGATGCCAACCAAGTGATCGCGGCTCTGCAAACACGTTTCCCGGAGATCAACGGCCCAAAGAAGGACGACATCTGCTACGCGACGCAGAATCGCCAGGATGCGGTGAAAGCGCTGACTACGCAATGCGACGTGGTCATCGTGGTCGGATCGGTCAACAGCTCCAACTCCAATCGCCTGCGCGAAGTCGCCGCCAAGGCCGGCATGCCAGCCTACATGATCGACGACGCCACGCAATTGCAGCCGGCGTGGCTAGCCGGAAAGAAAAATGCCGGTGTCACGGCTGGGGCCTCGGCGCCGGAAGTCCTGGTGGAAGGCGTGATCGCGCGCCTGCGTGAACTCGGTGCCAGTACCGTATTGTCGATCGACGGCGTCGCCGAGAACGTCAATTTCCCCTTGCCCAAGGGATTGGCGTAGGCGTGGCAACGTCAACTTCCCTTTACCAAAGGACTGCAAGACTATCAGGATGGGCGCAGCTCATCCTGCAATGACCGCACCCTCTCGGAGTACGCAGATGCCGCAGCAAACCATCAAGGATCTGCTCAACAAACAAAAAATCGTGGAAAACATGTTGCACAATCAGCCCATGCCTCGGCACGATCTGGTCGAAGGCTTGGTGCATAAACAACACCTGGTGGAACTGCACAAGTTCCTGAGCCCTCTCGCCGCCCCGGAAATCAGCGACATCCTGGTCGCGCTATCGCTAGAGGATGCCAAACTGCTCTGGAAACAGGTGGGCGAGGAGAAGATCGAGGACATACTCTGGGAAATTCCCGACGACCTGGCCTCACAGTTGGTCGGCGCCAGGGAACCACGCAGCGGCAAGGGCCAGATCAGCGCCTTCGAACTCGTCAATGGACGCCTGCGCCGGGTAACCGTTGTCAACCGTAAGGATCTGCAAGACATCCACCCGATCTGGATCGACCTGCTGGAGACTTCGAAGGCCGAGCGCAACAGCATCGGCAAGCATTTCGGCCTGGAATTGCCCGATCCGGATGAGCTCACCGACCTGGAAGCGAGCGCGCGCTTCTATGTGGAGGAGAACGACGAGATTCATCTCCATGCCAACTTCCTGCTCGACCGCGAAGGGGACTCGCGCAGCGTACCGGTGGCGTTGATCATCCATACCGACATCCTGTTCACCGTACGCAACCAGGAATTGCCGGTATTCCGCTTGCAGCGACTGCGCGCACGCAATCAGCCGGGCTATGTCTCGGACTGCAAGGATGTCCTGCTCGACCTGTTCGGCGCCGATGTCGAATATTCAGCCGATTCTCTGGAAGATGTCTACACGACACTGGGGCAGGTCAGCCGCAAGGTTCTCTCCGAGACCATCAGCGATGCGGAAGCCGCCGGCATCCTGGCGGACATCGCCGAGGAGGAAGACCTCAACGGGCGTATCCGCAGCAACATCCTGGACACCCAGCGCATGATCTCGTTTCTCATGCGGGGGAAATTCCTGAGTCAGGATCAGGTAGGCGACGCGAAAGAAATCCTGCGCAACATCGAATCACTCAACAGCCATACCGCCTTCCTGTTCGACAAGATCAACTTCCTGATGGATGCCACGGTCGGTTTCATCAACATCAATCAGAATCAGCGCATCGGCGTGCTCACCACGATCAGCATCGTGTTCATGCCGATCAACGTGGTGGCTGGCATCGGCGGCATGTCCGAATTTTCCATGATGACTCACGCCATCCCCTGGCCACTGGCCTATGGCGGCTTCATTCTTTCCATGGCGGTCATCGGCTGGTTGACCTACATCGCCTTGCGGTGGTTCGGTCAACGCCGCGGCAACCTGACGGCAAGTCGCGCAAAGACCTAGCGCGGTACCGAGACCATACCCATGCGCGCGGCGATGATACCCTGGCGCCGCAGCAAGCCGCGGGCACTGCGGTGGCTCTGGTAGTAGCGCGGGTTGGGAATCATCGCCGCCAGCAGCGCCGCCTGCCCTGACCCCAGACTGGCGGCGGAACACCTGAAATAGCGGCGCGAAGCGGACTCGGCGCCGTAGATGCCGTTGCCCCATTCGATCACGTTGAGATAGACCTCAAGGATGCGACGTTTGCTCCAGATGCGCTCTATCATCACCGTGATAACCGCTTCCTGCAACTTGCGGAAGGGATTTTTCGAGGCCGATAGAAACAGGTTTTTCGCCAGCTGCTGACTGATGGTGGAGCCACCGGCGACGATGCGGCCTTTTTTCAGATTCTTATGCATGGCCGCATCCATGCCATCCCAGTCGAAGCCCTCGTGTTCCAGGAAGCGACTGTCCTCGGCGGCGACCACCGCACGCTTGAGATTCATGGAGATGCGCGGGTAATCCACCCAGTGATGGCGTAGCGCCGCTTCGGGGTTCTTCTCCTGCAGGCGCGCCAACCCAGTCTCCATAAATGCAGTGGAAGCGGGGTCGTAAGACTGCCACCAGAGCACATGCCCCAGGTACCAGAACTGCATGAGCAGGAGCAGGACGAAGAGCCACAGGGAAACCTTCCAGATCAGGCGCAACATCAGCCGGCCCGAAGCATGGCCATGACCGGCGCAGTCTTGGGGCGCACGCCACGCCAGAGGAAGAACGCCTCCGCCGCCTGCTCTACCAGCATGCCCAGGCCATCGCTGCCGCGCGCTCCCTCGCCGCGGGCATACGCCAGGAATGGCGTGTCGCGGCCGTACATCATGTCGTAGGCCTGTGCACCGGGTGCGAACACCCCCACCGGCAGCGGCGGTAGATCGCCGGACAAACTGGCCGCAGTGGCGTTGATCACCAGATCGAAACGCCGCCCCTCCAGCGCCTCATAGCCCCCACCTCGCACTGCACCCGACATGGAAAAACGGGCTGCCAACTCTTCCGCCTTCGCCTGCGTGCGGTTGGCAATGAACAGTTCTACCGGTCGCTGCTGCAGCAAAGGCAACACCACGCCGCGCG
>CAISDD010000110.1 GCA_903883985.1 uncultured Pseudomonadota bacterium
CCGATTCCGTGTACGAGCCGGCGTTGAATTCGCCCAGATCGAACTCGTCCGTGGCCGCTGCACTCCACAGGCGCAGCATGTTGACGGTGTCGTTGCGGTAGCCGGGAATCGGCGTGTCGAAGGGCACGGCGAGTACATCGTGGCTGTCGACCCAACGCACATTATTGCGGCCCTCGGAATCCCGGTAGCGCTCGGTGTGGCCATGGTACTGAATGCGTCGGGTGTGTTCCGGGCGCTCAAGCTCCCAGGGGTTGCCATCGCGCAGCCAGTGATCCGGCTCTTCTACCTGGCGGCACTGCTCCACATGCTGGCGGAACATGCCATATTCGTAACGGATGCCGTAGCCCAGTACCGGCAATTGCAGGGTGGCGCAGCTATCCAGGAAGCAGGCCGCGAGGCGACCGAGACCGCCGTTGCCCAGGCCGGCGTCATTTTCCACGTCGATCAGTTCTTCCAGATCCAGGCCCAGGCGGCGCAGGGTGGGTTCGACGACGGTATCCAGCCCGAGGTTGAGCAAGGCGTTGCTGAGCGTGCGCCCCATCAGGAATTCCAGCGACAGATAATAGGCCTGGCGGGCGTCCTGTTCCTCATAGGCGTAGCGGGTTCGTTTCCAGCGCTCCATCAGGCGGTCGCGCAAGGCCAGCGCCATGGACTGGTAAGGATAGTGGGTGGAGCGACAATGCCTGTCGCGCCCCAGGAAATTGCCAAAATAGCGGCGGATGTCCAGGGCAAGAGCATCACTATCCATGCCAAGCGGAGGAAGTTGCGACAATTCGGCCGTGGGTTTGCTGTGGCGCAGCGGTTTCATTCGGGTTTGGGGCATGGAGGTTGTTCGGTCAAGTGGAGTCGGTACCCGTCCGCCTCGCGTCGTGGAACGGTGCGAGGTTCAGGCGGTGGAATAGGTGGCGTAAAAGTATCACGTCGTCGAAGAAAGGGGGGCCTGGAAGCAGTGCGGCAGGATCAGGGCTCACCCGTGGAAACACTTTTCATTCTCTCACCCGCGTCAGTACATAGCCGCGGCTGCGAAACAGCACCTCGTTCCTGGGGAGTGTGGTCAGGCTGCTTTCTCGGGTCAGGACCACATCACCCGCGCGCGGTGGTCTTTTCCCCACCTGGCGGCCGGCGTAGGTCTGGAAGCTGGGGGTGTTGACGCCGTAGAGCAGCAGCGGCTCAGTCAGATGGCGGGCGAACAGACCGGCCTGCTTCACCGGCGCTTGCTGTACCTGGCCCGCGATGGGCAGCAGGAACCAGGCCACGGCCACGCCCGCCGTCAAGCCGTTGGCGTAGAGTGCGAAGCGCGCCGTGGCTGAGCGCAGTGACAGCAGGCTGAGGGCCAGGGCGGAGGTACACCAGAGCCAGTAGGTTGGGTCGAAGCGCAGGCCCGTCGCCAGGAGCAGATCATCCGGTTTCAGCCTGGGCAAGGCGTTTTCAAGCAGGCTGGGCAGCGCCAACAGCAGGGAGAAGGTCAGCGCTCCGGACAATGCGAGCAGCCAGCGCGCCGCCTGCTGTTCGACTTGCGTGGCCAGGATCAGGACCAGGCCACCATAACCGTAGTAGACGTAGTGCGGCAACTTGGTGCCGGAAAAGGAAAAGAGCGCGAAAGCGAACAGAAACCAGAGCAGGCCGAAGCGCAGCAATTCGTCGTACCAAATGATTTTCAGCCGGGTCACGGCCAGCAGCAGCAAACCCGTGTGCGGCAACAGCGAGATCAACACCACCGGCATATAGTAGAAGGGCCGCCCGCCGTGGCCTTCCATGGGCGTGTCGAAGCGCGACAGGTTGTGCTTCAGGAAGAAACCTTCGAGAAAACCGGGGCCCTCACGCCATGTCTCGACGGCAAACCAGGGTAGTGCCACCAGGGCGAAGAGCAGCAGCGGCCCGGGTGCCGTGACCCAGGAATAAAAGGTTCGCCAGTCGCGTCGCGTGGCACACCAGAGCAGTAGTGCGCCCCCTGGAAGCAAGAGCGCGATCGGTCCCTTGGTGAGGAAGCCCAGAGCCATCGCCAGCCAGGCCGCGTACAGCCAGCGGCGTTCTCGCTCACGCAGCCAGAGCCAGGAGGCATAGCCGGCGATGGCGACGAAGAGATTGAGCAGGGCATCCGCCGTCGCCGCCCGTGTGATGATGGTCAGTCCCACCGCCGTGGCGACGATCAGGGCTGCGGCCAGACCGGTGCGTTGATCTCTGACCCGGGCCACGAAACCATGGGTGGCCAGGATCCACAGGCTGGAGGCCAGCGCCGAAGGCAGCCGCCAGGTGAACTCGCTGCTGCCCAACAGGCTCACCGAGGCGGCCTGCAACCAGTAGATCAGGATGGGTTTGTCATAGCGCGGTTCGCCTAGCAGATGGCTGGAGAGGAAATCCCCGCGCAGGAACATCTCCGTGGTGGAGGCGGTGAACGCGCCTTCATCCAGGTCGAAGAGGGGTGCCGTCCCCAGGGCGAGAAACGGGAACAGCACCAATACAGCCAGGAGCAGACGAGATCCGATCATTCGCTGGGGGGCTCACGCAATAGATACTGTGCCTTGCCACCGGGTTCGTGCCAGATGCGGGTGAGCAGCTCCCCCAGGATGCCCATGCCGATGAAGTTGGCACCCATCAGGGTGAACATCATGCCCATCTGTAGTAGCGGACGCCCGCCAATATCTGCATGGGAGAACAGCTTGTGCCCGACCAGATAGATCAGAATCAGGAGGCCGGGGAAGAACATCGCCGCGCCCACGCCGCCGAAGGCATGCAGCGGGCGATGCAGAAAGCGCAGCATGAACTTCACCCAGATCAGGTCGAGTAAGACGCGGATGGTGCGATCTATGCCGTACTTGGACACCCCCTTGGTGCGCGGGAAGTGGTTGACCTCGGCCTCCATCACGTGGGCACCGTATTCGTGCGCCAGTGCCGGGATGAAGCGATGCAGTTCGCCGTAGATCTTCACATAGCGCACCGCCTCGCGGCGATAGAGCTTCAGGGAGCAGCCGTAGTCGTGCAGGCGCACCCCCGTTACCTTGGAAATCAGGCTGTTGGCGATCAGCGACGGCAGCTTGCGCGACATCGCCTTGTCCTTGCGGTGGCGGCGCCAGCCGGAAATGATGTCGATTTCGGGCCGGGCATCGAGCATCAAGAGCAGACGCGGAATGTCGGCGGGGTCGTTCTGCATATCGCCGTCTATGGTCACCAGCACCTCGCCGCGCGCCGCGTCGAAACCCGCCTGCATCGCCGTGGACTGGCCGTAATTGCGGCGCAGGAACAGGGGTCGTAACCAGGGCCGGGTCGCCGCCAGTTCCTTGAGCCGTTTGTCTGAGCCGTCGCGAGAGCCGTCGTCCACGCAGATGAACTCCCAGCTTTGCGCCTGCGTTTGCATTACGGCCTCGACCCTGTTCACCAGGTCGGGCAGGTTTTCGTACTCGTTGAAGATCGGCGCGATCAGGGAAACGCGTAGTTTGGCTGGTTCCGTCATGGCGGCGGGTGGCTGGAAGGTTTAAAGGGGGAAAAGCGGCTGGCGCGAGTCTACTGGTAACGCCGCACGACGGGAACGAAAAGCGGGTCCGTCAGAGCGAGTCGCGTACCGGATCGTTTGGATTCGCCTGCGCGACCTGCTCCGGCGTCGTGACCCCGGTCAGAAGCCTGCGGTGGCGTTTATAGAGCCACACACCCAGCAGGCTGGAGACCACGAACAGCAGCGTCGCCAGTGTCAGGCGCAAACCCGGGTCGAGGTCCACGCCGCTTCCGGCCAGTGCGAAAACCAGGTTCTGCGGCAGATAACCCAGCATCGTGGCGGCGAAGAATGGCAGGACGCGCACGCTGGAGACTCCCGCCAGCAGATTGGTACTGGCGTTGTGGCCTACGGGCAGAAGTCGGATCACCAGGGTCATGGTAAACGGATGCCGGTGCAGGAAGGCGTCGAGTTTGCGCATCCGGCCGGGAAAGCGGCGTTGCACGAAATCGCGCCCCAGCCAGCGCGCGTAGAAGAAATTCAGCCCGCAGCCGAGCAGATTGCTCAGGGTGGCGAGCGCGCCGCCCGCCGCGAAACCGAAGGCATAGCCGCCGAGAAAGGCTACGGCCTGGCGAGGAAACCCCAGGCCTGCGGCAAGCGCACCGGCCGCTAAGAACGTCAGGCTGCCGCTCCAGCCATGGCCGCGTATCTCCCGGTCGACCCAGTGCCGCGAGAGCAGTTCGCCGATCTGATAATGGCTGGCGAGCAAGCCCAGTAGCGCCAGCGAGGCGAGCAGCCCCAAGCCCTTCAGAAGCGACCGCCAAGTCATCGTCGGCCTCTGAGTATGGGTAGGTAAACGAAGGCCATGGAGCATACCGAACAAAGGAATCCGCGGATTTTAACGCCCCATGGAAAGGATGGTTGCACTTACCCCCTTGCTACACGACGTCCTCAACGATGGTGATGGCTTCCGCTTGGAGCCAACCGTGTACACCTTCACCCTGGATTTCTCGGCTGAGCACTTCGTAACTGACAGGATGCCGCATGACCACAGTCTCCGTAGGCATTCACCACTCGGGTGAACCCAGGTAACCCTTGTAGGAGCAGGCAATCTCGCTCTTACGGTACGGCCACCTGTAGCCGCTGTAGCGCAGGCATCCTTGCCGCGTCTTTGAAGCGAGTCCCTGTGTAACTTCTCAATAAGGCACGGCAACCCTATCGACTGCGTGACGAGACCTATCGCGACTTCACCGGTGGCAAACGCCCTCTCAAGAAGCAC
>CAISDD010000111.1 GCA_903883985.1 uncultured Pseudomonadota bacterium
AGGTGTTGAACCTGCCCGAGTCGGTGCCCATCGCCACGCGCCTGTCACGTCTGCACGCCGTGCTGGGAGAACAGCCATGATCGAGTATTCAACCTGGTGCGCCATCCGCGATGGCGTTGCGAAACACCTCACCCCGGCCCAACTCGCCATGTCCCTGAGCCTGGACATCAAGACCGTGCGCCACTGGATCGGCCGCCCCTATGAACCCCGTGCCACCGTGGTGCGGCCGAGCAAGCTCGATCCGTTCAAGGGTCGCATCGTCGGCTGGCTCGACGCGCATCCCCTGTCCGCTCAACAGGTCTTCCAGCGTTTGCAGGAGGCCGGTTACAGAGGCGGCATCAGCATCGTCAAGGAGTATGTCCACAAGATTCGACCGCCCATGCGCGAGGATTTCCTCACACTCGCGTTCGCTCCGGGGGAAGTCGCACAAGTCGACTGGGGAGAATACGGCACCATCGCGGTCGGCAATACGCGTCGTCGCCTGTCCTTCTTCGTCATGGTGCTGGCCTGGAGTCGGCTGATGTATGTCGAATTCACCTGCTCGCAGACCATGGAGCAGTTTCTGGCGGCGCACATCAACGCCTTCAACGCGCTCGGCGTGCCGAAGAAGATCATGGTCGATAACCTGCGCTCGGCAGTGCTGAAGCATCCCAGAGGAGAACCCGCCCAGTTCAATCCACGCTACCTCGATTTCGCCCGTCACTATGGCTTCGAGATCGTCGCTTGTGCGCCGGCCAAGGGAAACGACCAGGAACCGGAGGTTCCGCAGGACACCGGCTACGCCGGTGGTCTCGCGTAGCGAGATGCGCGCGGCGCACAGAAAGGGCGCGTCGAACGGGGCGTGGGTTACGTCAAGGCCAATTTCCTGCACGGCATGGACTTGCCTGGGTTCGCCGCGATCAACCCCGCGGTTCAGGTCTGGCTGGAGTCGGTGGCGAATGTCCGCCTGCATCGGGACACCCATCGCCGGCCGGTGGACCTATGGGCGGAGGAACGCGTACACCTGCAAGCGGTAAATCCGCGCCTCTACGATGTGGGCCGGGTGCTAACGCTGCGCGCCGATCGCCAGTTTCGGGTGACCTTCGAGGGCAACCGCTATTCGGTGCCGGCGCGCTTCGCGGGAAATCAGGCCGGCCTGCTGGAGCGCCGGGGAAATGCCATGGCGCATGTGCGCAAGATCGTGGCGTTGGCCCAGATCCACGGCGACGAGGCGGTGACGCGCGCGATGGCCGACGCCCTGGCGTTCGAGGCCTTCAGCAGCGAATACATCGCGCATCTGATCGATGCGCGCACCCGCCAGTTGCCAGAGGCCAGCCCCTTGCTGCTGATGCACCACCAGGACGTACTGGAGCTGGAACTGCCACCAGCAGACATGTCGGCCTATGCGGGCCTCGCCACCCCCAAGGGAGAATCTCATGGATCTGTTTGAAGCCGTCCTGGCCAAACATCTGGGCCGTTTGCAGCTTCCCTATATCGCTGAACATTACGCAGAACTCATGGCACAGGCGGCACGGGAATCGTGGCCTCATGGCCGCTTTCTCGAACACCTGGTGGCGGGCGAAGTCGCGCGCCGCGACGAGGCCTTGATCGCCCGAAGGGTGAAGGCCGCAAGGCTACCGGGAATCAATACCCTGGATGGCTTCGACTGGTCCTGGCCCAAGCAGATCAACCGGGCTCAGGTCCAGCATCTGTTTCGCCTGGACTTTCTCCCCAAGCACGGCAACGTGATTCTGTTGGGTGGCGTTGGTCTGGGCAAGACGCACCTGGCGATCGCGCTGGCGCACACGGCTTGTCAGCAAGGACACACCGCGCTCTTCACCAGCGCGGTCGACATCGTCAATTCCCTGGCCGCCGCGCAAGCCACCGGCGGCATCAAGCGGGAAATGGCGCGACTGCTCAAGCCCTCGCTCCTTGTAATTGACGAGTTGGGATATTTGCCGATCGACAAGTTCGGTGCCGATGGCCTGTTCCAGGTGATCAGCCAGCGCTACGAGCGCGGTTCCACCATCATCACCACCAATCGCGCCTTCAAGCAGTGGCCCGATATCTTCAACAACGACAGCACACTGACCTCGGCCATGCTCGACCGCCTACTCCACCACGCCGAGTCCATCGTCATCGAAGGTCGCAGCTATCGCATGCGCGATCAGCCCGATACCTGACTGCCTACCATCCCACTGCCGCCTCCGGCCCCCAACCTTGGGGCGCCGGGGGCATTGTGTCTGACTACGATGCCGTCCTCACACCTCGCCATCGCACCAGTTTCTCGCCGGCCAATTCGCTCCACTTTCGAGCCGGCGCGGACATCATGGAGGGCACCAGCTTGGATGGGGCTGGTTCACTATGGCGTATCGCACGATTATGCCCCCCATCGACTTCAGTACACTCAGGTGTGCAGGCGTGGGGTACGCAACTCATCATGGGCGTAATCATCGCACCGACGCACGACAGAATGGGTCGCACTGGGTGCAGTAGCGGAAGCATTAGGCATCGTGGATCGGTCCAAGAGCGGATTCCGCATCCTTCCCCCCGACTGCGACAAGACGCCACGGGTCATCAGCATAGCGCTCCACCACCAACCCAGCCTGCTGCACGGTTCTGGTTTGCGTCTACCCTACACGCCGAACCACATGCCCTTGAGACCCTTGACGATGAATTCGGCGGCGATGGCCGAGAGCATCAGGCCCATGATGCGGGTGGCGATGTTGATGCCGGTGGTGCCAAGGGCATGGCTGATGGGCAAGGCGGAGCGCAGGGTGAGCCAGACGGCCAGGGCGGCCAGCCAGATTTCACCGATCAACAGCGTGTGCATCCAGGAGAGATCGCGGGGAGCGTAGAGGATCGCGGTGCTGATAGCACCGGGGCCGGCGAGCAGCGGAATGGCCAGCGGCACCACGGCGGTGTCCACCTTGTCCTGCGCCTCCGCCCCTTCCGTTTCCGTGTGACGCGCCCCACTCATCTTGGCGTGCATCATCGACACGGCCATGAGGAGGATGAGCAGGCCGCCGCCGACGCGAAAGGAGTCGATGCTGATGCCGAACAGGTCGAGGATGCGTTGCCCCAGCAAAGCCGCCACGCTCAACACCATGCCCACGGCCAGCGCGGTACGACGGGCGTGGGAGAGTCGCTCCCGCTCGCTTTGCGATTGCGTCAGGCTGATGAATACGGGAACGGCGAGCATCGGATTGAGGATGACCAGCAAGCCGATGAACATCTTCATGTATTCATGCCAGGCCATCGTCATGGGGGAGAGCGATCGTGGTGGCACTTATAGATCAGGAAGGTGCGCTTGCCTATGTCTTGACGCTCGCCTGCCACCACCGTGTCGCCACCTTCCTCGATGGCGCCGTTGCGCGCCAGTTGCAGCAGGTTGGCATCCACATCCGCGACCGCCCGACTATAGATACCGACTTGTGCAACCACGTTGACCGAAGTCTTGCCGATGCGCTGGCAGTCGGAGACCTGGTTCGCGTCGGCCAGCGTCACCCGCTCCGAGCCCGGCTCGACCTGAATCAGGCTGTCCGCACACCCAGACAGGACGGCCAGCAGCGAAGTCATCACCGTAAAAAAATATATATTTTTTTGAAAGCGCATGGTGGATCCGTGACTCGGGGGCTCATGGGGGGGCATAAAGCCTGATCGCGTTCCCGGGGGAGGAAGAAAATAAGGGGGTGTACAGTCACAGAGGGCAGTCGTCATTTTGGCTCACCGCGACGGGCAGAAAATAATCTTCTGGTCACAGATTAGTCACGCCATGGTCACAGCCATCACATAAAAAATTTCGCTGACGTTTGGTCTGAGATTATTTTGTGACCAACGTGACCTGAATTCATGCCATTTTGTATAGCTAGACAGAACGATCATCCAGCAGGCGTTAGCCTGGAATCGTTCATAAGTGCTTGATTTGGTGCGGTCGGCGGGACTCGAACCCACGACCCTCGGCTTCGGAGGCCGATACTCTATCCATCTGAGCTACGACCGCATTTGTCTGAAACTGCTGGGAGACCGGGCCATTCTACCTCGCTTAAGCGGGATGACGTCCGGTTTCGGAGGCCGATACTCTATCCATCTGAGCTACGACCGCATTGTCTTGATAGGCACTAGGTAGCTCTCGGCCACCCAAACCACGGAGTGAAGGGTAGCACAGCAACCTTCCGGTTGGCGGGGCAATGCACTTATAATCGCGCGGTCCATCCACTTGCCTCAGGTTAAGAGCTCGCCATGTCCGATCACATTGAAATGACAAAAACCACGCCCAAGGACTTTCTGTTGGCTACGCTGGGCGGATTGTTTGCGCCGGGCCTCGCAATATTCCTCATCGTCATGTTGGTGCTGGGAGTACTCGCGAGCATGGGCACACCTGACCCGGCGCCGATGGCCGACAAGACCGTGCGTGAGCGTATCCGGCCTTTCGGGGTTTCCGTCGCGGTGGACCCCAATGCGCCCCACATCGATCGCACCGGAGAGCAGATATTCAACGACGTCTGTTTTGGCTGCCATGGTTCCGGCGCGCTGGGTTCACCCAAGTTCAAGGACACCCAGGCCTGGGGCAAGCGCATCACCCAGGGCTTCGATATCCTGTTGACGCATGCCCTGAATGGCTTCAACAAGATGCCCGTACGCGGTGGCGAGCCCGACCTCTCCGACCTGGAAGTCGCACGCGGGGTCGCCTACATGACCAATGCCGCCGGGGCGCACTTCGAAGCCAGTCTGAAGAAGGAAGCCGAACCCAGCGCTGCGGACCTTGCTCGCGGCAAGCTCGTTTACACCGATAACTGCGCGTATTGCCACGACACCGGCCTGACCGGCGCTGAGAAGCTGAAGGATGCAAAAGCCTGGGCGCCGCTGCTCAAACTGGGCAAGGATTATCTCTACACCGCAGCGATCAAGGGCAGCTTTGGCGGCCCAGCCAAGGGTGGCAACGACAAGCTGTCGGATGCCGACACGCGCACAGCGGTGGATTACATGGTCGGTCAGGTTCGCGCGGCAGCGAAGTAAAGGTTGCCGACAGACACGCTGGCCAGGTTGCGGAAAGTCGGGTTGATTTTCGTAACGTAGGGCGGAACGCAAAGCGGTTCCGCCATTCAATCACCACTGCGGATAACCTTCTGGCATCCGCACTACGCGCTTGTAAAACCCCGGTTCAGGGTCGAGACCGGATAGGCTACGGGACGGGCGGCGTAACCTCAGCGCTCGACGGTCGAGACACCGAAGCGGACCTCCTGTCCGTTGGCTGGATATCGCCAGACTCTGGCGGTGAACGTGGTAAACGTCGCGTGCGATTCGCCCACCGGTGGTGGAGCGACAAGCCAAGCGTCCATGATCGCGAAGCGCGACCATCGATCACCTTGAAGGGGATACCTCCTGGATTCATGCGTTATTTCGTGGTCCGTGGGTATCCAACACCACATTCATTTGCAAGCTTCCCAGTCATTATCCAGTGGGGAAACGATGTCGCACTCCCACACCACGCTGCTCTCCAGCGCCATGGACACATAAGTAATCACACGCAACCATTATTGTTTATCCGATATTACGCCGTTGGCCGTGCTGTAGAGCGGGCTTGCCCGCGAAGGCCACCGTCGTATCGCGGGCAAAGTCGATTTGCTCCGCCTGGCCATCGGGCTCACTCCCAAGGGAGATGCTGTCCTTACTTGGTTTTTAGGCACTCGCTCATGAAGGCCTTGCGCTCCGGTCCCTTGAGTGCTTTCTCGCTGGCTTGCCCGTTGCAGTCTTTCATGCGCTGCGGCTTCTTCACCGCCACGTCCTTCGGAGCCGCTGCCGGCTTGCCGGCGCGCAGGCACTGGCTCATGAAATCGCGCCGTTCCTGGCCCTTCTTACCCGTGGCCTCCTTGTTGCAATCGGCCATGCGTTGTTGTGACGACGTGAGCTTCTTCTCTACGGCGGGCGTGGCGGCATTGGCCGTGTCGGCCGCGAGGGCCAGGCCGCTGGAGAGAAAACAGGCGGCGATAAGCGGAAGGAGTATCTTCATGGGGGGTTCCTGGAAAGTTTGGGGAAGGAGAATCCCGCCCGACCGAGCAAGCCTAGCATAGCCTATCCATCTGCCGCGTATCCAGGATCAGAGGTTCTGTACCGTCTTGTTGCGCGCCAGGGGGGGTTTCTTATCGAAATAGCGTTTGATGCCGACGGTGATGGCCGCTGCCATCTTGTCCTGGTAAGCGTTGTCGGTAAGCCGTTTTTCCTCATCCGGGTTCGAGATGAACGCGGTCTCAACCAGGATGGAGGGAATGTCCGGCGCCTTGAGCACGGCAAAGCCCGCTTGTTCCACGCGACCCTTGTGGAGTTGATTGATGTCGCCGATCTCCTGTAGCACGGAACGTCCGAGTTTCAGGCTGTCGACAATGGCGGCGGTCTGCGCCATGTCGATCAGTGCCTGCTTGACGTTCACATCCTTGACATCGATGTTGACACCGCCGATCAAATCGGCCTCGTTCTCCCGTTTTGCCAGCCACTTTGCCGCCGCCGAAGTCGCCCCCTTCTCCGACAAGGCGAACACTGAGGAGCCGCGCGCATGCGCCTGGACAAAGGCATCGGCGTGTATGGAGACGAACAGATCGGCCTGGGCGCGGCGCGCCTTGTTGACCCGTTCAAAAAGGGGAATGAAGTAATCGCCATCGCGCGTGAGAAAGGCGCGCATATTCTCCTGCTTGTCGATCAGCGCCTTGACGCGGCGGGCAATGGACAAGGTAATGTCCTTTTCGTGCGAGCCGTTCGCCCCTTTGGCGCCGGGATCTTCGCCACCATGCCCGGCGTCGATGGCCACGGTAATCAAACGGACGTAGTCAGGTTTGACCACGGCATTGGCAAGTTTCGCTGCCTGGGCCGCTTTGGCATCGGGAATCTTGCCATCTGCGGTCTGGACCTCCACCCAATTCCCACCGGACGATTTGCCGGCCGTGTCGGTCGCCGTCCCGACCTGCGGGTCCACAGACGCAGAGGCGGCGCGGTAGAGATCAACAACCAGACGCTGGCCGTACTCACCCATCGGCTTCAGTTCAAAAACCTGGGGACGAACTTCGGTTTTTAGCTGTACAACCACGCGGGTCACGCCGGGCCGATTTTTCGCCACCCGGATGGAGGCGATCAGCGGATCCTCCGCACTCACCTTGGCCGCAAGTTCCTGCAACACGCCTTCCGGCTCCACCCCTTGCAGATCCAAAGCCAGGCGTTCCGGATTCTTCAGTCTTAAATACTTGTAGATCACCTTGTCAGAGAGTTCGAACGTGATGCGGCTATTTTCCGGAGAAGGCCAAAGGCGCACGGCCTTGACCACAACCTCCTTGACCGCTCCCGCCCCCGCAACCTGTGCGCAAAGGCCGAGCAGGAGTATCAGGGTCTGGATAAGTGTGCGACGCATATTTTCCCCGCCTCAGTCAAGCCCAGCAAACGGACACCGCGGCCCGCCTCGAAAATCTCCAGGCGCACCCGAAGGTCAGGCTCGGGCAACAACTCGCCGCCCTTTTCCGGCCATTCCACCAAGCATAAGCTGGTGTCGTTGAAGTATTCGCGCAAGCCCGCTTCCTGCCATTCATCTGGATCGACAAACCGATAGAAATCAAAATGGCAAATATTAAATCGTGAAAATGGATAAAGTTCAACCAAAGTATAGGTCGGACTCTTGACACGGCCGGAGTATCCCAGCTCACGCAACAAGCCGCGCGCCAGCGTGGTCTTCCCCGCGCCCAGGTCACCACTTAGCCAGACACTCAACCCAGGCCGAACCGCCCGAGCCAGGCGCGCGCCCAAAGCCAGGGTAGCGGCCTCATCCGGCAGCATGAGGCTGAACTCACCGCTATCATCCCCCGCATGAATCAAGATCGTACTCCCGAAGTGTTGACCGCGCTGAAACCGCTGATCCGGCAGTGGGGACGGCAACTGGGCTTCAGCGCGCTGGGATTCGCGCCCATCGAACTGGGAAATGCGGAGGCGGGGCTCATGGACTGGCTGGCAAGCGGGTTTCACGGAGATATGGATTATATGGCCCGTCACGGTGCTACCCGCGCGCGACCGGTGGAACTGATGCCCGGCACCGCCAGCATCCTCTGCGCCCGTCTGGATTATCTACCGAAGGCTGATGCGGCGGCCGACTCTCTGGCAAACCTGGATGCCCCGGAACGCGCCTACGTCTCTCGCTATGCTCTGGGGCGGGACTATCACAAGCTGATGCGCGCCCGTCTGCGGCAACTGGCGGAGCGCATCGCCCTGGAAATCGGCCCGTTTCAGTCTCGGCCCTTCGCTGATAGCGCGCCGGTGATGGAGGTGGCACTAGCCAGCCATGCAAAACTCGGCTGGCGCGGCAAACATAGCCTGCTGCTATCACGCCAGGGCTCCTGGTTTTTCCTCGGAGAACTATTCACCGACCTGGCGTTCTCTCCGGATGAGCCGGAGGAAAACCACTGCGGCACTTGCCAGGCATGCATAGACCTGTGCCCGACACGGGCCATCGTCGCCCCCTATCGGGTGGATGCGCGGCGCTGCATTTCCTACCTAACCATAGAACATGCCGGCGCGATTCCACTGGAATTGCGCCCACTCTTGGGCAACCGCATCTATGGCTGCGACGATTGCCAACTGGCCTGCCCATGGAACCGCTTCGCCCTTCCCACCGCCCTACCCGACTTTCTGCCGCGCAACGGACTGGACACGGCCAGCCTGAGTGCATTGTTCGCGTGGAGCGAGGAGGAATTTCTGGGGCGATTCGCCGGCTCTGCCGTCCGCCGCATCGGTCACGAACGTTGGCTGCGCAACCTCGCCGTGGCACTGGGTAATGCTCCACGCCATGCCGCCACCATCGCCGCCCTGCAAGCGCGCCTGGATCACCCCTCGGCGCTGCTGCGCGAGCACTTACAATGGGCACTTTCCCGCCAGGCAGAAAACCATGCAGAGTCCCGTTGACCCGAAGAGCCCTATCGGCGTGTTCGACTCCGGTGTCGGTGGGCTCACTGTGGTGCGCGCGCTGATGGAGCGTCTGCCGTTTGAATCCATCCATTACTTCGGCGACACCGCGCGGGTACCCTATGGCGTCAAATCGGTACAAACCATCGCCCACTACACCACCCAGATCGCCGAATTCCTCCTGGAAAAACAAGTCAAGGTGCTGATCATCGCCTGCAACACCATGGCCGCAGTCGCGGCGCAAAGGGTGGTCGATCTCTCACCGACACCGGTACTCGACGTCATCGAGGCCGGTGCCCTGGCCGCCCTGGCCGCCACCCGCACCTATCGCATCGGCGTCATCGGCACGCCCACCACTATCAACAGCAATGCCTACGCTCGCGCCATCCACAATCTCTCGCCGAACGCGCACCTCACCTCCCAGGCTTGCGCCCTGCTTGTGCCTCTGGTGGAAGAAGGCTGGCTGGAACACCCGGTCACCCGCATGACCGCCCAGGAATACCTCAAGCCGGTGCTGGCCGAGCAAGTGGACACCCTGGTACTGGGCTGCACCCATTACCCCCTGCTCAAGCCCCTGTTGCAGGAGGTCGCCGGCCCCGGCGTCCGCCTGGTTGACTCGGCTGAGGCGATGGCCGAACAGACCGCCACGCTGCTCACCGACCTCAAGTTACACAACCCCGAGCGCGTCCCGCCCGATTACCATTTCTGGGTCACCGATGTACCTCTGCGCTTCCAGACCATAGGAGAACGTTTTCTCGGTCGATCTCTAAACAACGTGCATGTGATATCGTGGTGACGTTTGACGTAGGTTGCGCCCTGAACAGGCGTAAGTAACTCTCGCAAACGATTTTGCCTCCACAAACCGGGTCGCCACCGCGAGCCGGTGAGCAGGGGAGATTTGCTTGTAAAAAGTAAAATTAGTTTCGAAGACCTACGTATCCTTATATAATTTCTACTTCTACCACCGTACCGAAAGGAACCTGCCCATGAAACTGCTGACCATCCTCGCTATCGCCTCCGCCATGGCCGCCTCAAGCACCGCTTTCGCCAGTGAAGATATGGCCAAGAAACATGGCTGCTTGGTCTGCCACGACGCCTCTGCCAAGAAAATCGGTCCTACCTGGAAAACGATTGCCGCCAAGCTCAAAGGCAACAAGGACGCAGAGAAGATCATCACCGAAACCCTCGCCAAGGGCAGCAAGGGCGTCTACGGCACGATCCCGATGCCGCCGCAGCCCAAAGCCGCAGCCGATGCGCCCGCGATGGCCAAGTGGATCATGACCCACTGATAGTCGCTCGCCCTCGGCGATCGAGCGGGCTTCGGCCCGCTTTTTTCTTGCTCACGCCCGGGCGGTTGGTTCGCGACGGGACGCCGCGCCTACGGCAACTCCGACACACTAGCGCTTGCCGCGTGGCGTCGAAGGTTTCTCCGGATTGCGCGCAGCGGGCGCCAATCGGGGCGGGCGGCGTGCCGCAGGCGCACCGCCCTCGTGACGCAATCCTGTGCCGGCCGGCTGGAAGGAGGGGATCAGGTGCTTCTTGCCATTGCCGATCAGGTCGGCGCGCCCCATCGCCTGCAAGGCTACACGCAACAAAGGCCAGTTTTCCGGGTCGTGATAGCGCAGGAAGGCCTTGTGCAATTTGCGCGTGCGACCGGAACGAACCACAGACACGCACGGGCTCGCATTATCCCCACCACGCAGCACTTTTTTCAGGGGATTGCGCTCGGTGTGATACATGGTCGTAGCCAGCGCCATCGGCGTGGGCAGGAAGGTCTGCACCTGATCCAGACGGAAGTTGCCGCGCTTGAGCCAGAGTGCCAGGTTGAGCATGTCTTCATCGGTGGTGCCCGGATGCGCGGCGATGAAGTAGGGAATCAGATACTGCTCCTTTCCTGCTTCCTTGGAGAAACGCTCGAACAATTGCTTGAAGCGCTCGTAAGCGCCTATGCCCGGCTTCATCATGTGGTTGAGCGGGCCGGCCTCGGTGTGTTCCGGGGCAATCTTGAGATAACCGCCGACATGATGGGAAACCAGTTCCTTGACGTATTCCGGCGAGCGCAGCGCCAGGTCGTAGCGCACGCCGGAACTGATCAATATCTTCTTGATACCGGGCAATACGCGCGCCTTGCGGTAGAGATGGATCAAGGACCCATGATCGGTGCCCAGGTTCTCGCAGATTTCAGGGAACACGCAGGACAGGCGTCGGCAGGCGGATTCGATTTTCGTATCCTTGCAGGCCAATCGGTACATGTTGGCGGTGGGGCCGCCCAGATCGGAAATCACGCCGGTGAAACCAGGCGTCTTGTCGCGTATGGCCTCGATCTCATGCAGGATGGATTCCTCGGAGCGGCTCTGGATGATGCGACCCTCGTGCTCCGTGATCGAGCAGA
>CAISDD010000112.1 GCA_903883985.1 uncultured Pseudomonadota bacterium
CGACCTGGCGCTAATGAGTAGCGTCGGCGTCTCGCCGGTTTTACCCCAGTCAGCGCAGCTTGCGTTAGCCGACGTTTCATGTCGGCGCAACCCAGCACGGCCGTGGATGTTGGGCTTCCAGTCGTCAGCCCAACCTACGCTCGCGTCATTAAGCTGCCGGCGCAGGCCCTCATCCCCGGCCCTTCCCCCGGAGGGGGAAGGGGGTGGAACCCTCTTCGGGAGAGGGCAGGGTGAGTGAGCCCGGTGGTAAGCCAAATTGGTTTCGCAGCATCACTTAGAGCCAATAATTTCTGCCACTGTAGAGCCACGACAACGCGGGGAGCCGCCCGTATGGCGGGAAATTGTCCCCGCAGCGTACCTGTCGCCGCCGATGCAGCAACGGCGGCGCTCGGGACCCAGTCGTCCTTGGCGCAGCCAGGCGAACGACTTGTGAGCTGTGCCCCCGTCCTGGGTGCGGACATAGACCCAATCCCTCCGGCTGACTCCCTATAATCGAGCGGCAGATCAATCAGGGAAGCGTCCGTCATGCCCATATCTCCACGTCTCCATATTTCTCAGCGGCGACGCGTGCTGGCCACCGGGCTCGCCTGTCTGCTGTGGACACAGGTCGCGCTCGGAGAAATCTACAAGTTCGTCGACGAGAACGGCCATGTTACTTACACCAACCTACCTCGTCCGGGTGCAAACAAACTGCAATTGGGACTCCCCGGTGCAAAGTCCACGGCACAGGAGTCGAAAGTCGACCGGAAGCGTGCCGCCAGCAACCCTACCCCTGGCAATTTTCCGCGCGTCGACCCAGGCGCCCAGGAAAAACGCGACGACATGCGGCGCAAACTCCTGCTGGAAGAACTCGGTAGCGAGCAACGCGGCCTCAGCGCCGCGCAATCCGCCCGGACCCACCGCCCGCCAGGCTCGGAGTTCGAGCGCCTGACCGAATCGGTACGCCTGCACGAAAAAAACATCGAAATGCTCAACAAGGAGTTGGGGCACCTGAGATGAGGCCGAGTGATGGATTCAGTTCTCAGCGTTTGTTCCTGGCTTGTTTCTTGCTAAATATTTTGCGTTCTCCTCTCCTGCCCACCCATGAACTACGCCGATGCCAGCCTCGACCTGCTCGCCACCGCAGTGCTCATCGTCGATGAGCGGCAGTTCATCCGCTACCTCAACCCGGCCGCAGAAAACCTGCTAGGGGTGTCCGCGCACCACGCACGCGGGCGGCTCCTGACCAATCTGGTGGGGGAGCGCACCGATTTGGTGCGTGTTTTGGCGTCTGCCCTCACCGAGGGCGCAAGCTACACCGAACACAATCTGGAATTGCAACTTCTCGGTCAGACCCTCACGCTCAGCGTCACGGTCACGCCGCTGGACACCGCACCCGGTTCCGCCGTACTGGAGTTGTGCGCGGCCGGTGGCAGCGCACGCATCGCGCGGGACGAAAAGGTGATGGCACAGACCCAGGCCAGCCAAACCCTGCTGCGCCAACTGGCCCATGAGATTCGCAATCCCCTGGGCGGCATCCGCGGCGCCGCACAATTGCTGGAAGCGGAACTCGAGGAAAGCGATCTGAAGGAATACACCCAGGTCATCATCCAGGAGACCGGGCGCCTGCAAAGCCTGCTCGACCGCCTGCTGGCGCCAGCAAAGCGGCCCGTGGTGCAGACGGTGAACCTGCACGAAGTGCTGGAGCGGGTACGTAGCCTGCTGCTGGCGGAATACCCGCACCTGGAAATCCACCGTGACTTCGACATCAGCCTGCCCGACCTGCAAGGCGACCCGGAACAACTGATCCAGGCCATGCTCAACATCGCCCGCAATGCCGCACAGGCGCTCGAAGATATGGCACGGCCCCCTGCACGGGGAGATCGACCGGGCCACCGAGGGTCAAGTCATTCCCGGGACGGCCCGACGAACGGCTTGCAAGGCCGCATCGTGTTCAAGACCCGGGTGGCGCGTCAGGTGACCTTGGCGATGAAGCGCTGGAAACTGGCGCTGCGTGTGGACGTGATCGACAACGGCCCTGGCATACCCGAGGAAATGCGCGACCAGGTTTTCTTCCCCCTGATTTCCGGACGCGAAGGCGGCAGCGGCTTGGGGTTGACCCTGGCGCAGACCCTGGTGCAGCGCCATGAAGGCGCCATCCACCTGGACAGCCACCCCGGTCGCACCTGTTTCACCATTTACCTGCCCATCAAATGAAACCTGTCTGGATCATCGATGACGACCGCTCCATCCGCTGGGTGTTCGAAAAGGCACTGACGCGCGAGAGCCTGCCTCACACCATCTTCGACTCGGCGTCCGCCGCTCTGCTCGCCCTGGAAAAGGAAACGCCGGGGGCTGTGCTGTCCGACATCCGCATGCCAGGGATGAGCGGTCTGGAGTTCATGGAAAAGCTGAAGGCCCTGCATCCGCGCCTGCCCATCATCATCATGACTGCCTACTCGGATCTGGATTCGGCGGTATCCGCCTTCCAGGGGGGCGCTTTTGAATACCTGCCGAAGCCGTTCGATGTGAACCACGCGCTGGAACTGATCCACCGTGCGCTGGAGGAAGGCAACCGCGTCGATCCAGTCAGTGGATTGGAAGTCGGACCCGCGGGCCAGTCCATGCTAGGTCAGGCTCCGGCAATGCAGGAGGTGTTCCGCGCCATCGGCCGCCTGGCACATAGCCACACCACCGTCCTGATCACCGGAGAAACCGGCACCGGCAAGGAACTGGTCGCACACGCCCTGCATCGGCACAGCCCGCGCCGCGAGAAACCCTTCATCGCGCTCAATACCGCTGCCATCCCCAAGGATCTGCTGGAATCCGAGCTATTCGGCCACGAACGCGGTGCTTTCACCGGTGCGACCGCCTCGCGCCGCGGGCGCTTCGAGCAAGCCGATGGCGGCACCCTGTTTCTCGACGAGATCGGCGACATGCCGGCCGACCTGCAAACCCGCTTGTTGCGAGTGCTCGCCGACGGCGAGTTTTACCGCGTCGGCGGCCATGCTCCGGTGCGCGTCAACGTGCGCGTGATCGCCGCCACCCATCAGAACCTGGAAGACCGGGTGCGTGGTGGCCAGTTCAGGGAGGACCTGTTTCACCGTCTCAACGTCATTCGCATCAAGCTGCCTTCCCTGCGCGAACGACGTGAGGACATTCCCTTGCTGGCACGCCACTTCCTGCAAAAAAGCGCGAGAGAGCTCGGCGTGGAAATGAAACAGGTCACCGACGAAGCGCTACAGGCGATGGCCGGCCTGCCCTTCCCCGGCAACGTGCGGCAACTGGAAAACCTCTGCCACTGGCTCACCGTCATGGCGCCCAGCCAGGTCATCGAAGCCAAGGACTTGCCGCCGGAAGCGCATCAGGAATCTACCTCCGCCACACAGCACTGGAGCGAGGCGCTCGCTCGAACCGCTCAGGCGCAGCTCGCGCGGGGGGAATCCGGCATCCTCGACAAGCTCACCAGCGAATTCGAGCGCACCCTGATCCGCATCGCCCTCTCGCACACCGGCGGGCGCAAGATCGAAGCCGCCGCTCTGCTGGGCTGGGGCCGCAACACCCTCTCTCGCAAGATTCAGGAACTGGACATGAAAGAAAGTGGCGAATAGCCACTCGCCCCCATGAACCCCGCCTTCCTGCTCCAGTTGCTCCTGCAAGTCTGGCTACCCATCGCCATCCTGGTCGCCGCCGGGGGGGCCTGGGTGCGTTTTCGCCCGCAGTTCCCGGCCGATGCCTTGCGAGTCAACCTGAACCGTCTGGTGATCGACGTGTTCGCACCGCCGCTGCTGTTCGCGCTCTCCGCACAGGCGACGATCAGCCACGAACTGCTCACCATTCCGCTGCTCACCGTGGCCGGTATCGCCATCAGCTTTGCGCTGCTCTACCCGCTGCTCTGGCATACCCGATTGGGGCGCGACTTGAAGTGCGAGACCCGAGCCGCCATCCTGCTCGGCGGCAGTTTCGGCAACGTCCTGTTCATGGGCTACCCCACGCTCACTTTTCTGTATGGCGACATCGGCGGCAGCTACGCCGCCTTCGCCGATGTGCTCGCCTCGACGCCCCTGCTCTGGACCTTCGGCGTCTGGGTCGCCACCCGCTTAGGGCATGAAGGCGGCCATGGCAGCAGCCTGTTTCGCTCCGTCCTGGTACTGCCGCCGATCTGGGGCTTCGTGTTGGGCTTCGCGGTCAACCTCTCCGGCATCGATGCCCCCGCCTTGATCAAGGCCGCCAAGTTCATGGGCCAGGCCACCATTCCCCTGATGATTTTCAGCCTCGGCCTGTCGATTCCATGGGGAGACCTCAAACCCACACGCCCGGTACTCGCCGCAGTGGGCGTGAAACTGCTGATCGCCCCATTCCTGGTCTACGCCCTGGCACGCGCCGGTTTCTCCGAATTGCGCCCGGCCCAGGTCGGCGCTGTCCTGGAGACGGCCATGCCCACCATGCTCATGGCGGCCTCCTTCGCCGACCGTTTCCATCTCGACGTGCGCGCGGCGGCACTCACCGCGAGCTGGAGCAGCCTGGTCTTCCTCCTGACCCTTCCGGGGTGGATCGCGCTACTGCGCTGAGCGTCTCGGCAGGGAGGCCGCGCTCTTACGTCCCGATGCGTCGCGGCGGGGGGGGCGCGACTGCGTCCTGTTCAGACAGCCAGGCGCGGGCACGACGCTCCGATTCCTTCCTCTGCTCGGGGGACATAAGGGAAGCCGCGTGGATGCGGTTGGCCTGCGCGCTACCGTCCCCGCCCGCTTCCGCGATCAAAAACCATTTGCACGCCTCGATCACGTCCGCGAGCGTGCCTTTGCCCGTCGCGTAATACAAGCCCAGGCGCGCCTGCGCGGGGGCGATGCCCTGCATGGCCGCACGGGTAAACCAGGTCAGGGCTTGCTCCGGGTCCGCAGCGATTCCCTTCCCTTGTTCGTAAGCCGTGGCGAGGTTGAATTGCGCCTCGGCGTCTCCCTTTGCCGCAGCCTGGCTCCAATAAAGCACGGCCTGAACGGGGTCCGCCGGAACGCCCTGTCCCAGCGCATGCATGTTCCCCAGGGTGGCGATTGCGGGCACGAAACCATGGTCCGCCGCTTTCTGGCACCAGGATAGGGCCAGTTCCACATTTTTTGCCGCACCCCGTCCGGCGGCGAGCAAGCCGCCCAGATTCCACTGCGCCTTGACGTCTTCCTGCTCCGCCGCCCTCTGGTACCAGCCCAAGGCAGCACGATAGTCGCGCGTCACTCCCTGACCGAGTGCATAGCGCTCGCCCAATTCGCACTGCGCCCGTGCCAACCCCTGTTCCGCCGCGAGGCGCACCCAGCGAATAGCCTGCGCCGGATCTTCATCGTGACGCCGCGCCAGCGCCCATTGCGCGCTCGCACTGCCATTTTTCGCCGCCTGGTGCAACAAGGCATCCGCCACAGGACTCGAATCCAGCCCTGCCAGGACGGCCAGCGCCCGGGCCTGGCCCTGTTGTGCCGCCTTGAGATACCACGCCAGCGCCAGGTCCGTCTCGCCCGTCCCCGCGAGAGTATCCCCCATCGCGCTTTGCGCATCCGGGTCTCCCAGGTCTGCCGCCTTCTGGTACCACTCCAGGGCACGTTCCCCGGTGGAAACTTTTCCGTACAGTCGAGCCAGATGGGTCATGGCCTGGGCATGCCCCCTCTGGGCCGCCTGCTGCCACCAGATCTCAGCCAGTTGGTCGTCCTGGGCCAGGCCTACTCCCTGGCTGCACAGCCAACCCAGCCTGAATTGAGCTTCCGCGTCACCCTGGTGGGCCGCCTTGGTCCACCAGGTAATGGCCAGGCGATTGTCCCGTCCCACGCCAAAACCCTGGAAGTAGCAGTTTCCGAGATCGGTCTGAGCCAGGGCAACCCCAAGCTTGGCGGCCTTGCGGTAGCAGGCGATGGCCTGGGGCTCATCCGCTTGCACGCCTCGGCCCGAGGCATACAGGCGTCCGAGTGCATGGATCGCTGCGGCCGAACCTTGTTCCGCCGCCTTGGAATACCAGCAGTAGGCCGCCGCCGGGTCGGCCGGCACGCCCTGGCCCAGGTCATATTTCTCCCCCAGGAGGAACTGGGCGGGAATCAGATCCTGCAAGGCGGCATGACGTACCCATTTCAAGGCGATGCGCTCGTGAGCCTGATCCAGCAACCCACCCAGCGCCAGATAGGCTGCGGGTGCACCCTGATCCGCCGCCTTCAGATACCAGTGCAAAGCCTTATCGTCGTCCGCATCCACACCGTTACCGATTGCGTAGCGCTCAGCCAGGGCGAGTTGCGCCGCGACGATGCCCTGTTCTGCGGCTTTGCGAAACCAGTGGAAGGCGGAATCCTCCTGGCTGCCCTCATGGATCTTTCCCAGTTCCCACTGCGCGCTGGCGTGCCCCTGCAGGGCCGCCTTGGTGAGCCAGTCGACGCCTTGCTTGTGTGCGACGCCCTGGAAGAGGAGACCCAGATTGAACTGGGCATCCCGATTTCCCTGTTCTGCCGCACGGGTCCACCAGGTCGCAGCCTGCCGGTTGTCCCGACCTACCCCAAGCCCGTGGAAATAGAGGCTGCCCAACTGGGTTTGCGCCAGGGGATGGCCCTGTATGGCGGCTTTGCGGTACCAGCCCAGAGCTTCCATATCGTCGGCCTCGACTCCCCTGCCCTCGCCATACATCATGCCCAGCCGGTATTGCGCCTCGGCGTCGCCTTTTTCAGCCGCCTGGAGATAGCAGTCGTAGGCGTCGCCCACACTGCCAGCGCCCGCCATTATGGTGTTGCCCAAGGCCACCTGGGCCTTCACGGACCCCTTGGCGACGGCCTTGCGATACAACTCGGCCACGGCATCTGCGGGGGGCTGCTCGATGATCTGGCCGATCTTCAACAAGGCATCGGCATCGCCGTTTTCCGCGGCCTTCAGGTAGAGGGATAGCGCGGTCGCGAAATCCTGGGGAACGCCGTGCCCTCTGATATATTTTCCCGCCAGCAGCGACTGGGCGGGCGCATAGCCCTTGGTCGCGGACTTGCGATACCAGAACAACGCCTGTTCGAAGTCCTGATGGGTGCCAAACCCATTGGCATACATAAGCCCGACCATGTATTGCGCCTTCGCCTGGCCCGATTCGGCCGTCCTGAGCGCGTTCGCGAAGGCCAGCGCATCCTTGTCCACTTTGTAGTCGATCATACCGGCTAGGGCTCCCGGATGGACTCATTCAGGGCCTTGATGAGCGGCCACAGCAGGTAGGAAATCACCGAGCGCTTGCCCACTGCGATCTCGGCGCTGACCGTCATGCCCGGAAGCAGCCGAGCCTGTCGCGGCAAGCGCTTGAGGCGGAGTTTCGTCAGGTGGATGCGGCCCAGGTAATAAGCATCGAACCCGCCTGCGGCCACGTTATCACGGCGGAAAGCATCTTCGCTGAGGGTGCGCAGACGGCCTTCCAGGGAGCCGTGCAACTGGAAGGGGTAGGCATCGATCTTCACCTGGACCTGACTACCTTGGCGCACGTAGCCTATGTCCGCAGATTCGATCTGAACCTCGGCCTCCAGATTTCCCCCCAGGGGAACCAGGGTAAACAACGGCTCGGCGCCTCGGGCGACGGAACCGGGCGAGAGCTTGGCGACCTCCAGCACCACGGCATCGGCCGGAGAAGTCAGCACCACCAGCCGGCGCAGCTTGCTCGCCTTCTGCAACTGCTCGCTCACCGAATCGCGCTGCCGGGAAACGCCAAGCAAATCCTCCATGACCTTTTGCCGCCAGTCGATCTGGAAGGACGTGCGCTCTGCTTGCAGGCCCATGAGTTGTTTTTGCAGCTCCTGATCGCGGCTGCGTGCCATCTGCAAACCGCGCTCGGCCTCGAACAAACGGTCCTGGGCATCGAGAAAACGAGCCCTCACTGCATATTTCTGGGCCACCAGTTGTTCCTGCATGGTCGCCATTTCCCGCAGCACATGGACGCGAGAAGCCGTCGCGGTCTGATCGCGGCGATTGGTTTCCAGCGAAGCATGGATGCGACCGATGTTCTCATCGAGTTGTCGCGTATGCGCCAGATAACTGGCCTGGCGCTCGGCCGCGAGGCGGGACTGGATCCGCTTATCGTCGCTGGACGAAAGGCCGGGGGAGACGACCTGCCCTGCCAGTTCCGCATCCAGTCTGGCACGCTGATTGTCCAGGCTGTCCAGGCGGGTGCGCAACTCAGTCTCGTCGGCCTGCGTGAAGGTCGAGTCCAGGGTGGCAAGTTTTTCCCCCTTCCTGACGATCTGCCCGGGTCGGACATTGATCTGCTGGATGATCGCGGTCTCCAGCGGTTGCACCACGATATTGGGCAGCGGAGTGATTAGTCGCCCCTTGGCGGAGACCACCAGGTCGATATCCGAGAACGTCGCGACCAGGACGAACGCGACCAGAGCGAGCGCCAGGGTATGCAGGGTGATGCGCGCCGATCGGGGCAGTGGCCTGCGCTCGATTTCATCCGCATCGACCATGAAGTCGATGACCGGTTCATCATCCGCCCGCCTGGAGAAGAGGCGCCGGATCAAAGATGGCTTGTCTGCTGGTTCCATAATTGCTGGTAGGTTTCACAACGGGTGAGCAATTCCTTGTGCGTCCCGGCGTCGGACAATCGGCCTTGCTGCATGACCAGGATCAGATTGGCATTGACCAGGGTCGAAACCCTGTGGGAAATCATCACCACCGTTCTGCCCACTGCGATCTGCGACAGGTTGCGGATGAAGATGGCTTCGCTCTCCGGGTCGAGGGCACTGGCGGCTTCATCGAGAATCAGGATATTGGGCTTGGCTAGCAGGGAACGAGCGATGGACAGGCGCTGCTTCTGGCCACCGGAAAGGTTAGAGCCGCTCTCCTCCAGCATCGTGTCGTACCCTCTTGGCAAGCGTTCGATGAACTCATCCGCACCGGCCGCCTGGGCCGCCGCGACGATTTCTTCTGGGGTGGCATCCGGTTTGGTGATCGTGAGGTTCGAGCGTATGGTGCCACGAAACAGGAAATTTTCCTGCAATACGACGCCGATCTGGCGCCGCAGATGGGCAAGGTCGATTTCCCTCGCGTCCACGCCGTCAAAGCGCACCAGGCCTTCCTGGATGCTGTACAGGCCCTGGATCAGCTTGGTCAGCGTGGTCTTTCCGGAACCGCTGCGGCCGACGATGCCGATCACCGACCCTGCGGGTATCGTAAAGCTGGTGTGGTCGAGCGCATTGACGCTGCCCCCGGGATAGCGAAAGGTGACATCATCGAAGGTGATCTGTCCCCGCAAACGGGGCCTCAAGGACCCGCTGCCGTGCCCTTCCGGCGGCCGGTCCATGATCTCCGCCAGCATGCGTATCGACAGGGCCGTCGACTGATATTCGTTGATCAGGCCGACCATCGAGATCAAGGGGCCGACCACCCTGCCGGAGAGCATCTGGAACGCGACGAGCACGCCCACGCTCATGGTCTGGTCGAATACCCCCTGGGC
>CAISDD010000113.1 GCA_903883985.1 uncultured Pseudomonadota bacterium
CGGATGCGATGGGGCCAAGCTCACCCGCTGTGCTGGACTGGGATGCTCGTAGATCGGTGTTGCCGAGCCAGCACACCAGTAGGCTCATGTAGGCGCAAATATATTAGTGCTCATGGAACATATCTTATGTCAGCCGCATGGCTGCCGCTTGGGAAAATGGACTGGTGAGGAACGGGAAGCGGTGTCGTGAAGGGCTTGGAAATGGCGTGCGATATGACATGGGTGAGACGGACGGTCTCTTGATCGGCCAAACCGGTCATTGAGGTGGGACATGGATAACAGCCCCCACCTGCACGAAGACGGGGGTGACCTGCCCTGGGATTTTCGGACCGATTGAAACTTGAGAGGATGGCTCCCGACGACGCAGGAGGGGGCAGTGTGGAAGCACATCAAAAACGAAGTATTCGCAGACAACCCATTTTTTAGGTACACTTACGCATCGAAACGGAGGTTGCATGCACGCCAAGGACATCATCAACTTGTTTGGCGGCCAGACGGCGATAGCTGCTGCCCTAGGCAAGTCTCAGAGCACGGTCAGCTACTGGGCCAAGGTCGGTGTAATACCGGCAAAGTGGCAAGAACCGATCCTCAACCTAGCCAGGGAACAGGGATTGGAACTGTCTGCCAACGACTTTGTCACCTCCAACCGAATGGCGCTGGCCGCCCAAAAGCTCAATGGTGGCAATGAGTTAGTGCTCAGAATGCCGAAGACGGTGGCCACCCAGCAACAGCACCTTGATCTTGGCATCCAGAAGCAGATCGAAATCGACGGCATCGGGATGGGCGTCTTGTCAGACGGAACCCCCTTCCTTACCGGGCGTGGTCTGGCACGCTTGTGCGGCGTCTTCCACAACGCGATACAGGGCATCGGGGAGGAGTGGGTCCAAGACGTTTCTCTCCCTCGGGTAACGAAGATACGCGACATTTTGACGTCCCACGGCCATGTGCTTGACATGCCCTACATCGAAGTCGAGCAGCGCAGCGGAACCTTCTTCGCCTACCCCGACACGGCGTGCTTAGCCATCCTTGAGTACTACTCTTTTGACGCCGGCCCCAACATCAAGGAAGAGGCTAAGAAGAACTATCGCCTACTCGCTGGAAGTGCCCTGCGCGACTTCATCTACACGCAAGTTGGCTACGACCCGAAGAACGCACTGCCCGAGAAGTGGAAATACTTCCATGACCGAGTATCCCTGACCTACAACGCGCTTCCTAAGGGCACCTTCGGTATCTTCAAGGAGATCGCCGACATGATCGTCACCCTCGGCCAAGCTGGACTCCACATCGATGAAACCTTCGTTCCCGACATCAGTGTCGGCATCCACTGGTCAAAGCACTGGGGCACCATCAACGGCGATGAAAGGTTCGGTCAACGCACAAAGTACGAACACAACTACCCCGACTACTTCCCCCAAGCCGCCTCGAATCCGCAAGAGCCTTGGTGCTACCCCGAAGAGGCTCTGGGTGAATTCCGGCGGTGGTTCAGGGAGACCTACATCGCAGGTGGCAGATTTCAGAATTACGTGGAGAGCAAAGTAAAGGAAAACAAACTGCCCATCTCCTTCGCACAGCTAGCCATTGCCGCATATAGACAGTGAGGAACCCATGGCAAAGTCGATCCCCATACACCTGCCCACCGGTCGCAACTGGCCCAAAAAGGGTGATGCTCAGTCCTACTTCAAAGCCATGCTGGGCCGATATGAAGTCGGCGCCCGAATCCTCGATCCAACCGATCACTCGGACCTTGAAGCACTGCTAACCATCTACGATGCCACCTTGCCTCAAGGGCAAGCCAAGAAAGCCGGTGCTGGCGTCGCGTACTTTGAAAAGCGGGTAGACCTCGATCACCCCGGTCGAACTACATGCTTCTTCGTAGTCCGACGGGACGGAACAAGCATCGACTTCAGTTACTTGCGCGCACTGGATGCCGCTGCAAAGCAATGAGACTAGCCAGCAGCCGCACACTGCGGGCTAACCCCCATCAATCAAGCGGAGCGCCAACGGCAGGCCGCCGTCGCCCGCTTAACTCGAACGTTTGAAGGTCTGCTTCGGGCGAGAAATGGACAGTTACCCTCCGTCAGCCTGTACTGTCGCTTGTCGCTGAAGCTTCTCCCGTCGCACTTATCCGTGTAAGTGCCTGCTCCGTTTCAGCTGGACACCGAACATTTACATTGGACTCTCTGACGGATTGCGCCTATGAGGACGCTAGATGCGCGGCATAACGCCGGGCCATCTCGGCATCGCTCACCACGAAGCGAATGCGCTTGAGGTGGTGCGCCTGCGCGCTGGCCTGCCAGATGGTGTTGATGCAGATTGCCGTCGCGGCCTCCGCCGGGAAGCCATAAATGCCGGTGGAGATGGCGGGAATCGCGAGCGATTCGATCTGGTTGCGTTCCGCCAGTGCGAGGAGGTTGCGGTAGCAGGTGGCGAGCAGTTCGCCGGGGTTGGGATCACTGCCGTAACGCGGACCGCAGGCGTGCAGGATGGCGCGGTTGGACAGCCGGAACGCGGGGGTAAGCACCACTTCGCCGGGCTGGATCGGCACCAGCGTGTGGCAGGCGGCCTGTAGTTCCTCACGCCCCGCCGCCGCGAAGATGGCGCCGCACACGCCGCCTCCCGGCAGCAGATGAGCGTTGGCGTCGTTGACGATGGCTGCTATGTCAGGCTGCTGGACGATGTCGCCGATGATGACCTCGATTTCGAGGTTGTTGATGTGGGCGTGGGCGTAGGGGTGGCGGGGCATGAAGGTCTTCGTGTTGGAGGGGCTTGTCGGGTTACGCTTCGCTGACCCGACTTTCGTGGGTTCAGGCCAGCGGCTCGATCATCCCCGCATCATCCGCACCCGCCTTGCTCACCCGCCGGTCCACCGGCCAAGCCTGCATGTCATCGGCTGTGTACGGCGCAAGCAGCCCGGCTACATCTTCCGCCGGCGCGCTCAGCCAGGCTTGCCAGTGTTCCGGAGCGAGGATCACCGGCATGCGGTCATGGATGGGTTGCATCAGCGCATTCGGGCCGGTGGTGACGACGGCGCAGGTGCGCAGGATTTCGCCGTCGGGTGATTTCCAGGATTCCCACAAGCCGCCCATTGCCATCAGATCACCGGATTTCAGGCTGATGTAATAAGGCTGCTTGACCTTGCCTTGCACGCCCCACTCGTAGAACCCGCTGGCCGGGATCAGGCAGCGGCGGCGTTTGAAGGCTTCACGGAACGAGGGCTTCTCGGCCACACTTTCGCCACGCGAGTTGTTGAGCTTGTTGCCGATAGATGGGTCTTTCGCCCAGTGCGGAACCAGGCCCCAGCGCAGCAGGTGCAGCACGCGCTGGCCTTCGGGGGATTGGCGGATCACCGGGATGTCGTTGCCGGGCGGGATGTTGAAGCGCGGCGCGAAATCGGCACAAGCAGCCAAGCCGAAGTGCTCTGCGACCTGGGCGGGAGTGGCGTTGAAGGCATAGCGGCCGCACATCGTTCAGTTCGCCATTCAGCTCGTTGTGATGAACTCGGCTTGCGCACTGAACGAACTCGCAGTGACCTCGATGTCGGGACGCGAGATGCCGGCGATGCCAGGCGATACCGCGACGGCGCTCATCAACTCAGCCACGATTGCGGTGGCATCCTTGAACGCACGCATCGGCGTCGGGCTGTCAGCCGCCCCCGGTAACCGGATCATCACGCGATCTCACCCAGCAGATCTTTGACCGCGCTGTCGGCCGACTCGGCCGCTACAATATCGGTCACCGCGTAAGCCTCGAATAGTGCGTTGCCACGGTCGAACAAGTCGACGAGGGTGTTCTGAAGTTCAGTCATGCTTTCGAACTCCGTCCCGAACTCCCCTTCCCGCCCACGAACCACCCACACCCTGCACAGCAGGGCCAGCAGTAGCTGAATGGCGCCGATTCCCCGGTGTAGAAACCACAACCAGTGCGGCCATTCGGCGGTCAAGCGGCGGAAGAAAGCGCGCACTTCGGGGATTTCCGGCACTTCCCTAGGATCGTGATCGTATCCGCTGATCTGGAAAAACAGTGATTCGCGGTAGAGCCGCATATTCTCGGCGCTATCGGTCAGCACGTGGAGGCGTTCAAGGGCGCTGGCGATGTTGCCGGTCTCGATGTCCCGCCTCCTGATATCGAGCACGATGATTGCCGGGTCAGTGTTGTCCGCCAGGCCATCGGCATCGGTCTGAGTAAAGCGCGGATTGTTCGTCATGGCGCTGGAATCCTTGTCAATACGACGAGTTTACCAACGACGGCATGCACATCACCCCAACCGCCAACGCAACCTGTTCCTTGCCAAGCTCCGACCAGCGACGGCCATTCGGAGCGTTCCAGTTCGATGCCAGGCCCGAGGTATGAGATATGGGGATGGCCGATGCAGCAGGTCACGATTTCTTCGCGATTCGCATGAGACGCGAGGGATGAACCTCGGCGGAAGCTCGCGGCTTCACCCCAAACCAGTTCCGGATGCCAAGCAGGCTGGTCGCGGTGAAACCTATCTGCATGGCAACGAGGCCGGGCGCCTTGGTGAGTAGCCCAAAGGCGATCCACAGCGCGTTGGACACCAGGAAAGCAACGAAGCCCCAGCCAGAGAGGCGGTGGTTCAGGGCCAGCATGCAGGCACCGACAAGGCCAGAGGCGCATCCGGCCCATTCGAGAAAACTGACGAAGCTCATGCGCACCTTATTGTCGGCAGCCTGGCCACCGAATCACTGGATTCAGCCAGGGCGAGGGCGAGGCAATTGCGGATTCGGTCGAGTGCTTTCGATTTGTCCATTACCGCACCCGTTCCAGCCGTCGCTTGTGGTCAAGGGCCTCTCCCGTCAGAGACTGATAGCGATCCAGGAACTGCTCTTTCGCTATCTCGGGAGCCAGCGGCCAAATCTGCCTTGGCATGGGTTCGATCCCCGCCACGATGGGCCAATCAACTCCGTCATCCGGGATGATGTCGCGCCGTTCCGTGGCGAGGAGCACCAGGTCGGCCGCCTTGATTGCCAGGCTGGGTATCGCCGGCAGTCCGAAGCGCTTGCGGATCACGGTATCGAATCGCCCCTCAACCTCCGAGTAGTCCGGCAATAGCGCCTTGAGTGGAGATGGCAGGTTTTTCAGGTAGGCCTCGGTCGCGTCATGGAGCAATCCTTCCAGGGCAAACTCGGGCGGCACGAGACGGCTGACCAGGACGGAGTGCTGGGCTACGCTGTAGAAGTGCCTGCAATGCCCTGCATAGCGGCATTCCCTCGATAGCGCCGTGGCGATGTCGATGATGTCGATGTGGTCCGACTGCGGGTTGGCGTAGTCGATGGTCTTGCCCGACCAGGTGTTGATCCAGGTCACTGCTTGTCTCCGTATTCGGGGCGGGCCTTGCCGCGCTTCATTCGTTCATAAAGGTGCCAGCAGAGTTGCTCTACTGTGTTCGCAATCTCGGTGTCCTCATACGCATCACCAAGCAGCCTCATGATCCTGGCCTGCATGGTCAGTGCATTCCGGAAAGCTGCTTGGTGGTCGTCGCCTGCCAGGTTCCGGGACCGTGAAATAGCCGCCGCATCAGCCTGTCTGCCACCATCAGGTGACACATTCCGCACTCTGGAGAGGATGAAAGGTGTTGCAACCGCCCTGACATCGCGCAGGGACGCGCCGGCCAGGAATGTCCTGTCCTTGTTCGCAAACCTTTCGCCCAGGAGATCAAACGCCATGCGGCGCGCATGGACGTAGCCGCTAAAGGGTCTGGAGATAAGGACACGCCGGTCGTAGCGTTCCCTTTGGGCAAGGCGTGTGAGGGCTACGCGCGGGTCGCGCCTTCCATTCAGAACCACACCCCCATCGAGTTCCATCGCGAACAGGTAGCCGCTGTCACTCCCGATCGGCACTTCAAGTGCCAACACTGCCGACGCTACCGTGCCCTCGTAAAGCCACGCCCCGGCCTGCATCTCGCCACTTTCCAGCAACCCGACCACGCGGCCCGTGTGCATCTGACGGCGCTCGCATTCCAGGAAGTAGCGACGCACCTGGCGCCCCTTGTCGTTCTTCTCGACCATCGCAAGTTCCTTGGCTGTGTCCAGGGTGAGGGTGTATTCCGCCAGCGGGCGGCCTCCTTGTGGGTTTTCCCCAGATTTGGTGAAAACCTCATAGTCCTTCCCCTGCTCGAAACCGTACTCCTTGAGCCGCCCCCTGATCCAGGTCGTGAAGTCTTTCCCCACCCCAAGGAACCCGTGCAACTCCCGTGCATCCACGGCAAGCGTCTTCACCCCACCGATCTCGCCTTCCTGGACAGGAACCAGGGCACCTTCCGTCTGATTCTGATCATTGCGCTGCATCATCATCCCCTTTCAGCTCTTTGCCCACTCGCTTCAAAGCCAACTTGGCATTCCTGACGCTGATGATCGCCTTCACCAGGTGGCTCGCCTCGCGTCTGACGTCGGCAAGACTGCGCTCGGTTTCTTGCACCTTGTCGGCTTCCCAGTCCCTCGCCATCGCCTTCAGCCTCGATAGCGTGTAACCAAACGCAGCTTTCGGTTTCCCGATGTAGGTCCTGACCGGCTTCCGGTTGCCTTTGGCCTTGGAGCCGTACCATTTGATCCCGCACCAGTCGAGCCTGATCGAGTTGCCTTCTTTGGTGCAGCGGACCTGCAGGCTGCTCTTGTTCTCCCAGCCAGGTAGCCGCCTTTCCATGTCACGGACGTAGTTCCAATGCCACTCCACGATTTTGTAAGCCCTGTCGTGCAATGCGTCGATGCGC
>CAISDD010000114.1 GCA_903883985.1 uncultured Pseudomonadota bacterium
ATGCAAGATTTTTTTGCATGACCTTGATAAGTAAGGCTGCGAAACCAATTTGGCTTACCACCAAGTTCCCTCACCCTGCCCTCTCCCGGAGGGAGAGGGTTCTACACCCTTCCCCCTCCGGGGGAAGGGCCGGGGATGAGGGTATGCACCGGCAGCTTAATGAAGGCAAAATCAGTTGCGCGACATTACTTAATAGTGCAGCGCCTGTGCTCGATACATAACTTGTGGAAAGATTGAGGGATATGTTTAAAATGAAATTCTGGAGCGTACCATCTATAATGATAGTCGTTCTTGCCCTGTGCGCCTTTCTGGCCGGAGGTTTTGCTCTGGTTGGCGGCTTGGGTAAGCATAAGGCCAATCATTCTGCAGTGCGAGAACGGCCAAAAGCAGCCAATGCGGAGCCAGTAACAGACTGCCATGAAAGCAGAGCCGCATATACCGTCGTTACCAGGGCAGAAAATGCGGTTCCGAAGTATGGTTATCCAAACGTAAAATGCTCCAAGACCACGGGCGGCGTTTTATGGTATGGAGATCCTTTCGATGGCACCATAGCCATGGGTGAGATGCCGGAAATAAACGATCGTACCCACGGCGATTTTGCCAACGCCGTTGTAAGGCCCAGAGAGCCGCATTTGATGTACTTCAACATGAGCCCCGATGGCTGCGTATTCTGTCATAACGGAAAGACGGTGCCATTTCCAAAGGATACAAAACCCAGGTTGATCGCGATGCATACAGATATAGTCGAAAATTCGTTGCAGTTGAAACATGGACGGGGGGCAATGTGGTGCCTCGATTGTCACAGCGCAACAAACCGTAACAAGCTGATTGACCGTCAGGGAAATGAGTTAAGCTTCAATCAGCCTCAGAGGTTATGTGGCACTTGCCATGGCGAGGCGTATATAGACTGGCGGGCGGGGATACATGGAAAGCGAATTGGCGCTTGGGCCACGGGCGGCAAGAGGAGATGGTGGGTATGCACTGAATGCCATAATCCGCATACTGTTCAGATAAATAGATTTGACCCAATTAAACCCGAACTGCCTCCACCTCTGCCAAGGGGCATGAACAGCGCCAATCATGAGCGATTGGAGCATGGCGTTCATTAATCCAACGTAACGACTCAGGTCAGGTATGGGCCAGCGGTGCTGGCTGCTGTTCTGCCTTTGCCGCCATTCATCGTAAAACCAACTCTTCCGGGCGGTGCGAAATCCGAAACCCCGGCCTGAAGGCCGGGGTTTCAAGCATGGCTATTTGGGAAGGGATGCAAACCCTCCTCAATGATTCCGTTCGTGGTGGCATATGGCGGACGGCCTTCCAACCCCGTTGGGTGGATAAGCGATCGCGCATCCACCATCACCACAGCCAATGGTGGATGCGCTTTGCTTATCCACCCTACGGGACTGCACCGGTGTGTGATAATGCTTGCATCTTCAAACCGTCGGCTAACCCAACCTACGCTGACTGAACGATGGCGCGGGCTTTCAGCGCTGGGTTTGGTATTGGCTGTCCTGGGGCGTTGCCCCAGGAACCATCGACCCAAAACATGAGGGCTGAAAGCCCGTCCCATCCTCATCGCCGTGCAGCAATCGCTTTCTCGAAATGGCTAAAGATCCAATTCCCGAAAAGAGGGCCAAGCGCCTTCCGGAATTTACCGCCTAAATCCCGGTCTGGATCAGGAAATCTGACGTTAAGGGTAAGCGTGAGCGAAGGCGCCTCAATGCTCATCGGGCCTCACAGGAGAAGATGAGCGGTCAACGGGTCGCATGCACCCGCAACGGACGCTGGATATTTCGCGGTCTCGCGTTTGCCTTCAAGCCCCTTCGACGCATTTTCCCGGCGCTGTGTCCGGCCTGCGGGAGGATCGAGACCATTTCCCTTGGCTGCCTTCCCTCCACCGCCTCTGCGGAAAACACCTCAAGTGGCAACGAGGCTGGTACTTTGTTCGGCGGCTTCTTCGGTACTATGGGCGCTTCCGACTTCTCACCGGCGTGGATGGCAGGATTACGGTTTTCCTGCCCCTACCGACCCTATCCCGTCGGGAGCCGGCCAGTTTGTGCTGGCGCACAGGAATCGAGGATCATGTCGTTGTGAACGCTTTTTTGTCGATATAACCGTTTTTGGAAAGTGGATGCGCGGGTTGCTTAGCGTTAATGTTGCACAGCGACGCTCAAAGTACAGAGGTTGGGCTGACGCCAGGAAGTCCTGGCTTCCGGTCTCCCCTTCCATGCTGGGCTTCGTCTCTCGGCCCAAGCTACGACTTTTCGAGGTTTCCATGAGCAATTTGCCTATGACAGATAGTCAACCCTTGCAAACCCTGGTTGGCCAACTGCGCGAACTGATCCGCGATGCGCGCCAGCATGCCTGGCGGGCGGTGGATGCCATCCAGGTGCGCACCTGTTGGGAAATCGGCCGGCATATCGTGGAATTCGAGCAGGGCGGAGCCGTGCGCGCGGGCTATGGCAAGCGCCTGTTGCCACGCCTGGCAGAGTCGTTGACGGCGGAGTTCGGGCGTGGCTTCGACACTTCCAACCTGCGCTATATGCGCCAGTTTTATGTGGCCTTCCCAATCCGCGACGCACTGCGTCACGAATTGAGCTGGACCCATTACCGCACCTTGCTGCGGGTGGAGAACGAGCAGGCTCGTCGCTGGTATATGGAGGAAACGGCGACGCAAAACTGGAGTTCGCGGGCGCTCGATCGGCAAATCGCCACGCTCTACTACGAGCGCCTACTCGCAAGCCGCGACCGCGAACCGGTGGTCGCCGAGGCACGGGCCAACACCCATGGCTTGTCCTCGCCGCGCGAGGTGGTGCGCGACCCGGTGATGCTGGAGTTTCTCGGCGTTCCGGAAGCCGGGCGCGTGCTCGAAAACGACCTTGAGCAGGGCTTGATGACTCACCTCCAATCCTTCTTGCTGGAGCTGGGCAAAGGGTTTGCCTTCGTTGCCCGCCAACAGCGGGTCAGCACGGAAACCAAGGATTTCTATGTCGATCTGGTTTTCTACAACTACCTGCTCAAATGCTTTGTGCTGTTCGATCTCAAGTCCGGCGAACTGACGCATTCGGATATCGGCCAGATGGATATGTACGTGCGTATGTACGATGACCTGAAACGCGGCGCGGAGGACAACCCGACGGTGGGTATCATCCTGTGTGCCAGCAAGGATGCTTCGGTGGTGCGCTATTCCGTGTTGCACGAAAACGAACAACTGTTCGCCAGCAAATATCGCCTGATACTGCCGACCGAAGAAGAACTGCGCGCAGAACTGGAGCGGGATCGCGCCTTGCTGGAATACACGAAGATACGCGCCAGTCTTGGGGAGGACGCTCCATGAGCGAGGTGGCACGAAACGCCAGCGACATCATCGCCCCCCAATCCGTTGCGCTGGAACCGGAAGCCTTTCAGAGCGGGCTGATCGATGGGCTTACCCGCGCCCTGCTGCGCACACCTGCGCCGCCTTGTCTGCTGCGCGCGCCCACCGGTTCCGGCAAGACCTTCGTCATCTCGCGGGTGCTGGAAAACCTCAGCCTGGAACGGCCCACGCTGTGGCTGTGGTTCGTGCCCTTCGTGAACCTGGTGCAGCAGACCGAGGATGCGTTGGCCGCGAATTGCACGGGATTGATTCCGGTGATGCTGAACCGGGGCCGCAATCAGGAACCGCAGGCTGGCATGGTGTTGCTCTCCACCGCCCAGGGCGTGGCGCGTGCGGTGGATCGCAAAGCGCAATACAACGGCGACGACGACCGTCGTACCCTGGCGGCGTTCGTCGCCCGCGCCCGCGCCGGCGGTTTGCACATCGGCCTGGTGGTGGACGAGGCGCATATCGGCCTGGACAAGACCACGGAGTTCGGCCAGTTCGCCCACTGGCTGCGGCCGGATTTTCTGCTCATGGCCACCGCCACGCCGAAGGACGCTCGCCTGATGGAGTTCCTGCAACAGTCGGGCCACAGCGCGTTCGAGAGCTTCGCCGCCTCGCGCGATGAGGTAGTCAGCGCCCGCCTCAACAAACGCTATATCGAGGCGGTGGTGTACGACCTGCGCCAGAGCGCGCAGAGCGTCACCGACTTAAAGCGCACGGTGCTGCGCCAGGCCTGGAAGCGTTCGCAACGGATCAAGCGGCATCTGCAACAAGCCGGCGTGGCGCTGACGCCGCTGCTGCTGGTGCAGGTGGCGAATGACGGAAAAGCGGGGGACAAGACCGTCGAAGAAGCCGAACAGGATTTGATCCATCTGTGCGGCGTTCACACCGGTGCTATCGGCAAACATTCCTCCGATGCCCCCGACCCGGTGCTGATGGCGGCCATCGCCAACGACGCCAGCAAGGAAGTATTGATCTTCAAACAGTCGGCCGGCACCGGCTTCGACGCGCCGCGCGCCTTCGTTCTGGCATCCACCAAGCCGGTCAACGACAGCGATTTCGCCATGCAGTTCGTCGGCCGCGTGATGCGGGTGGCGCGCGCGGTGCGCAATTCCTGGCCGCGGCCGCAGGCCATCCCGGACGAATTCAATACCGCCTACGTATACCTGGCCGACGCCCAGGCACAGCGTGGTTTCGAGACGGCGGTGCAGGCCACGGGTGGCGTGAAATCGCAGCTCGAAGGGCAGACCGAGAAACTCGAAGCGCGGCGAATGGCCTCCGGCGCACTGGTTTATACCAACCGCCCCAGCGATCAGACGCCCCTGCAGTACGAAATGCCGTTGCCGGACAGGCCGGAGCGGGCGACGCTGGTGCCGCCGGTGATTGCCGAGTACAGCCGGCAGCCGTCGTTGTTCGACGCGCTGCCGGCGGATGAGCCCGGCGGCGTCTATGAGCTGGACAAAATGCTGCCCGATCCGCCCAGCACAACCCCGCGCCCGCGCCGGGCCCTGCCGGCATCGCGTGAGGAACTGCTCGACCTGCTGACAGAGAAAAACATCCGCGCTTACCCGCGCCGGTTGACCGGAGTACGCAATCTGCCGACCGCGCTGAAACGCGAAAGACGGCCCGAAATGGATGATATGTCGGCGGTGTCGGGGGCGGTGGCGACACGCCTGCCGATTCCCGATGAACTGAAGAAAAACGCGGTGCGCGCGGCGCTCAACCGCTTGAAGGAAAAGGAAGTACACACCGAACTGACCCGGGGCGCGCGGCACGAGGAAGATGTCCAGGTCATTACCGATCGCGCCGCGATGGCACGTGAAGCCATGGCGATATTGCGCAACCTGCCACAGGTGGAGGATGAAGATGTGCGCATCATCGTCGGCCTGCTGGGGCGTCG
>CAISDD010000115.1 GCA_903883985.1 uncultured Pseudomonadota bacterium
GAACTCGCGACCTCAACCTTGGCAAGGTTGCGCTCTACCAACTGAGCTATTCCCGCATCGAAGTGAGTGCGCATTATAAACGGGCAACAGCCATTGTCAAGCGGCGGGCTCATTTTTTAGCGCAACCCAGGCCAGGTGCAGGTAGTGCAGCATGGACCAGAGGGTGAGAAACGCAGCCAGGTAGAGCAGCCAGCGGCCGACGAATGGGGTCCAGGACCAGGTGCCGATGGGGTCGTGGTAGAGCAGGAGCAGGATGGCGAGCATCTGTGCGGTGGTTTTTAGCTTGCCGATGAAAGACACCGCGACATTTCCCGCCCGGCCGGCCTTGGCCATCCATTCGCGCAAGGCGCTGATGGCGATTTCCCGGCCGATGATGATGAGTGCTGCGCTGACGCTGGCGCGATTCAGGTCGACCAGGACGATGAGGGCGGCGGCGACCATGAGTTTGTCGGCCACAGGGTCGAGGAAGGCACCGAAGGCCGACATCTGGTTCATGCGCCGCGCCAGCCACCCGTCCAGCCAGTCCGTGAGCGCGGCCAGGGCGAAGAGAAAGGCGGCGACGAGGTTGGCGGCATGCGCCGGCACCCAGCCATCCGGGAGGTAGAACACGGCGACGAACAGCGGGATCAGGAGGATGCGCAGCCAGGTCAGAGAATTCGGTAAATTGAACGGCATCAATGCAGTTCTCGGTAGATTCGTTCCGCCAGGTCGTGGCTGATGCCATCGACCCGGGCCAGTTCTTCCACACCCGCGTCCACCACGCCGCGCAGGCCGCCAAAGGTTTGCAGCAACTTCTGACGCCGCTTGGCGCCGATTCCGGTGATGCCTTCCAGGCTCGATTGGGTGCGCGTCTTGCCGCGGCGCGCTCGGTGGCCGGTGATGGCGAAGCGATGCGCTTCGTCCCGAACCTGCTGGATCAGGTGCAATCCGGGATGATCCGGCCGCAGTCTGAGCGGCTCGGCTTCATCGGGAAAGAATAACTGTTCCATGCCCGGTTTGCGCGCTGCGCCCTTCGCCACGCCCAGCATGGGCAGGTTGCCCAGCCCCAATTCCGAGAGTACATCCATAGCCATGTGCAACTGCCCTTTGCCACCGTCGATCAGAAGCAGGTCGGGCAGCTTGCCTTCACCTGCGGCGAGTTTGCCGTAGCGGCGCAGAAGTGCGTCGCGCATCGCGGCGTAATCGTCGCCGGGGGTGATTCCGCTGACATTGTAGCGACGATATTCCGAGGACTGCATCGAACCCTGATCAAAAACCACGCAAGACACCACGGTGGCCTCTCCCATGGTGTGACTGACGTCGAAACACTCGATGCGCGCGATGCCTTCCCAGCCTAGTGCTTCGTTCAACGCGGCCAGGCGCGCGGACTGGTTTTCCCGCAAGCCCTCGCGCGTGCTCAAGGCCAGTTCCGCGTTTTTCAGCGCCATTTCCAGCCAGATTCGGCGTTCCTCGCGCGGCTGCGAGACGATGCTGACGCGGTGTCCGGCGTGGTCGGAGAGCCAGTCGGCCAAGCCATCGACTTCGGCGTTGAGAAACAAGGTGGGTGGAATCGCGCGGCCCTCGTAATGCTGGCTGACGAAGGCCTCCAGCACCGCAGGCAGGTCTGCGTTCTCGACATGGCTGGGAAAAAAGGCGCGCCCGCCAAGATTGCGTCCGCCGCGCACCATGACCAGATAGACGCAGGCAAGTCCGCCTTTGAGCACCCCGGCTATGATGTCGGCGTCCTGGGTCGAGCGGCTTTCCACGAACTGGCTGGCGCGCACAGCGGAAAGCGCCTGGAGTTGGTCGCGGTAGACGGCGGCCTGTTCGTAGCGCTGTGCGTGGGCTGCGGCTTCCATGCGCTTCGAGAGGTCTTCCAGCACTTCGTTGTCGCGCCCGGAGAGAAACAGCGCCGCGTCCACGGCGTCGCGGGCGTAATCGGTATCGCTTACCGCCCCCACGCAGGGGGCGCTACAGCGTTTGATCTGATGCAGCAGACAGGGTCGCGAGCGGTTGGTGAACACCGTGTCCTCGCAGGTACGCAGTCGGAATACCTTCTGCAGTATCTGTATGCTCTCGCGCACCGCCAGCGAGTTCGGAAATGGGCCGAAGGTTCGGTGTTTCTTGTCCGGTGTGCCGCGAAAGAAACCCAGGCGAGGATAGGCGTGGCCCGACAGGAGCAGATAGGGATAGGACTTGTCATCCCGGAACAGGATGTTGTACTTCGGGCTCAAGCCCTTGATCAAGTTGTTTTCCAGCAACAGCGCCTCGGCTTCCGTGCGTGTCACTGTGGTCTGGATGTCGTGGATGCGCGCCACCATGTGGGCGATGCGCGGACTCAGGTCGGATTTTTGGAAATAGCTGGAAACCCGTTTCTTCAGGTCGCGCGCCTTGCCCACGTACAGCACGGCACCATCGTCCGCCAGCATGCGGTAAACGCCGGGAAGATCGGGGAGTGCAGCCAGGAGCGGCCTGGGGTCGAAGGGTTCCTGTGGAGTCATGGATCGGGTTCGGCTACGAATGCCGGCAAGATTACTGCGACCGACCCGCTTTTGGCGAGGTGTTCGCTGGCGCGCCCCAGGAAGAGCAATGGCTTACGCGTGCACCGGGTAACTTCTCAATAAGGCACGGCAACCCTATCGACTGCGTGACGAGACCTATCGCGACTTCACCGGTGGCAAACGCCCTCTCAAGCAGCACGCTTCAACCCGTGGCTTCAAAAAGAAATCATCGCGGCAGCGCCGGCTTCCGGCCGGCTGTTTTCAAAGACGCAGGCAAGGATGCCTGCGCTACAGGGACTCGCCAGTGCTTCTTCAACCTGCCTGGGGTGGGTTACATCACTACCCCGCGTGAACGGGCGCTGACCGCACTATGCC
>CAISDD010000116.1 GCA_903883985.1 uncultured Pseudomonadota bacterium
CCCATGGGATCGGCGCGAAAGGGTGTCTGCCTTTGCAGTTCGGCGCTGAGGCTGGCGAGGGTGCTCCACCAGCGATGCACGGGCTGGGCCTTCTGGGCCTCCCCCGGACGGGCACCCAGCATCAAATCCCGCAAGCGGGCGTGCTCCAGGTCCGCCAGATTGGTCCGGGGCTCCGGCTTGTCCCGCTCCCGGATACGGGCGGCGGCGGTGAGGGTTTGCCACTGATCCTCGGCAAGCAGTCTGGTGAGCTGGTGGCTGTCGAGGGGAAAACTGTCGTTCTCGAAGCCTGGCCGCAGAAAGGCGGGTTTGCCGCCACCGGCAGCGAGGTGCCGCACATTGGTATCCAGCAGGTAGATATTGGGATGATCCGCCGCACAGGGGCCATCCCGGTGGCGGCGGACGCGGCCGGCGAGCTGGATGATGGAGCGCATGGAAGACGGCTCCACGATGGCCCAATCGTAATCATGGTCCCGGCCCACCTCCGCCACGGCGGTGGCCAGCACCACGAATATCTGGTTCGGCTCCGGGCTGGCGTCCAGGGTCTGGCGCAGCCCGGGGAGCGCAAAAACCCCTTCGGGTCGGTGGCGCTTGAGCACCGCATCCAACACCCGCTCGATATTGGAACGGACCAGCAAGGGGTGGCGGGAGTGATAGACGCACAGGTGGATGCGGCAGCCCTCCTCTGCCCCCAGGGCGAACGAGGCCCGGGCCACGTCGAAGAGCGGGTCGATATTGGCCATGCGGATGAGCCCGAAACTCACCTTCTTGCCGGAGGAAGGATCGGTACTGTGATGCTGCCGGTGCAGGCTGAGCAGGTGTTGCCGCAGATGACCGGCCAATTCGCCGCAAATGGCTTGCCGGGTCTGGCCGGCCGCGATGGGCAGGGGCTGGATGCAGGCCCGGCGGCGCACCTCGGCGTTTGAGAGCCGGGCCAGCCGTTGATCCACAAAATCCCCATGGCGGACCAGAAAGCTGTCACCTTCCGCGTACTCGCCGGAAGCCACGCCGAACTCGTCGAACCAGGCGCAGCACACCGCATCCGGCGCCCCGGGTTGGCCGCGGTGGCGCTGGAATTCCTGCCGCCCGGCGCGGTAAGCCAGGAACAGCCCCTGCACCAAGGCCGGCGGCAGGGTGGCGGAGGACAGCAACACCCGGCTGCCCAGCATGCCGGCCCAGTGCACCAAGCGGGTCAGGGCTGGCAGGTCTTCCATGCCGAAGTCGTCCGGTTCGTCCAGCACCAGGTCGGCGCTCATGAGACGCAGCATGGGGGCGATCTGGTGGCCGCCCCGGCTGCCTTCCGTGGCGGGCATGAGATGGTCAATGGTGCAGGCCAGCACCGGCGCATCCAGTAAGCGCAGGGCATCGCTGTTTTTCCCCAGCCATTTTTTCAGCGGCCCGTCCGCCAGGCTGCCTTCGTAATGCACATGGTTGTATTCGGGCAACAGGGCTGCGGCGGACTCGCTGCCCAGGGCCCGCCATTCGTCCTGGGCCGTGCGCTGGTATTCATGAATGGCCCGGGTTGCCGCGCCGCCCACCAGCACCGCCAGGTCTTCCGCCCCTAGGCCGAGCCGCTCTCGATAGGCGTCGCCGGTTTGCAGGGTGAGGGTGCGCAGGCCCAGTGCCACGGTGAAGCGGGCTCCCAGTTGGGGATCGGCCAGGCCGTAGAGGATGCGGCCATTGGCGAGAGTCTTGCCGCAGCCGGTAGACGCCAGATTGACGCCGAAAAAACCCTGTCGGGCGGAGCGTTCCTGCAGGCTCTCGGCCAGTTCGAAGGCGGTATTTTGCCAGCGGAAGGCGCCCTTGCTGCGCTCCCGAAAGCCCTTATGGCGGGCGATGCGCGGTAACTGGCCGGCCAACTGGGGCAGGCTGCGCATGATGCGGCTGGCACTGACTTCCACGCCAATCAGGTGTTCATCCAGGCGCTGGTTGAAAGTCCGCTGGCCGTCCTTGTCCAGGTGGGTATTGGCGTACACCGCGCCCTTCCCGGCCTTGACCGGATCGCCGTAAAGGGAACTGCCGGGCTGGGCCGAGTAATGATGGTCCGCCAGCATGAGCGCCAGGCGGGAAATGTGCATGAGGTAGGGACTCTCCAGCACACCGGCGGCGCGGCCCTCCCCCACTAGGCCGGGCCGCTTGAGAATGGCGTCCGCCACCTTGGCCACATGCCGGCGCCAATGGCTGCTATCGACCGGCAGGCCATTCTTGAAATTCCAGCAGGCGCCCTGACTTTTGGCAAAGGCCCTGGCCTCGGCCGGCGTCATGGCGTCATGGGCCGAACGGCTACCGCACCAGGCATGCTCAATCAACTCCGGCAGGCGCTTCAGATGCCCTTCCCGGAGCGCTTCCCCGGAAGGCAGGGGCAGACGGTGATGGCTGACAATGAGCCAGCCCACCACCTGGGCCAGGGGCGCCAGCTCCTTGAACGGGTTGCCCTGAGGCGGGCCAGCATCGATTTTCAATCCGGAGAGACACGCTGCCGCCGCCTGCGCCGGAAGATCACAGAGGCGCCCCAGCCACGCCTCATCCTTGTTTCCGCACTGGCGCACGAAGGCCTCGAACAGCCTCAGGGACACCCACTCATGGCGAAAGGCGTCGGCCACGGGCTTCGCACTGCGGAGCTTGTTCTGGAAGGCCTCGTTGGCCTTGCCGAAGTCATGGAACAGGGCCGCCAGGCTTGCCAGCAGGCGCATGTCCTCGGCCCTGTGCCAGTCGTTCTCGTCACCGGCTCGCAATACGTCGCGCCGGGTCATGTTGGTGGGTGTGGCACCACGGGCGTTGAACTGGCGCAGGTCGCCCACCACCCAGACCAGTTCACTGTGATCCTTGCCGCGTATCCAGTGGCAGGCCACCGCCGTATTCTTGCGGGCGGTCTGGCGCAGCAGGCGGTGCAAGGTTTCCAGGCCGGCCTGGGTCATGGCGGTCTGCCAGGTCCGCTCGCCCCGTCGTTCGGCAAACTGGTCCAGGATGCGGCGGGTTTCGGTGAGGGCGTTCTTGCTGCACTGGGAGATGAGCAGGACGTTCATTGGGCCTTCTTCCCCATCTCCAGGGCCACGGCCTTGAGGGTTTCGACCATGAAGTCCAGGGATTCGGTAGCGGCGAAGGCGTCAATGCAGGCCTGGCGGAAGGTCTGCTCGTCGTCCCCCCGGGCGGCAGAAACGAAGGCCTGGGGCAGGATCACTGCATCCTTGATCAGGTCGGCCACATCGAACACCAGGCCCCCGCGGCGGGTCTTGCCATGCAGGATAGCCAGGCCGTGGGGCAGGCCCAGCACCCAGGTGGCGGTGGCCCCCAGGCCGTAGGCCAGGTAATTGCCGTGGTCGAGGAAACGGTTGGCCGCGTCGCTGCCGCCACCACCCTTGCTGCGCTGGAAGTCGCCGTAATCCACCGCGTTGGCCGCGAACTTGTAGAGCTTTTTTGTCAGCCGGGCTTCCTCGGTGAGGAGGGCCGTGTTGTCCACGGCCGTTTCCAGCATGGTGCGGGAGGCGGCCAGGGCGCCGAGCAAGACCTCCTTCGACACCTGGAAGCCGGCGTCGGCCAGGGTGCGGCTGGTATTCCAGTGCAGCGCCACCCGCTCCAGACGTACCCGCTGGAACGACTTGGCGGCGGCCAGGCGCAGGCCATCGTCAAACCAGAAGCGCACCCAGGATTGCAGGTATTCGGTGGGCCGGTATTCGCTCTGGGGGGGAAACCAGGCCACTTCCACATCCATTTCATTGGCGCTGAAAAGCGGCGTGCCGCCTCCGCCGCAGAAACCCACCATCACGCCGGCCTTGGCCAGCTCCCGCATGGCCGCCTGGGTGATGGACGTGCCGGTACCCAGCAGCACGCTGGTGGTATTGGCAATGGGGATGTTCCAGTAGAGGGAACGCATGCCTTCGTCGGTGACGTATTCCACCCGGCCGCCATTCACCAGCACCCGGCAGTGCTCCAGGTAGTACAGGTTGGCCCGTTTGGAGTGGAGGATCGTTTTCAGATCTGATGGGGAGAAATCACCCATGACAAATCAGCGACTGCCGGCCAATGACGACACCACTTTCGACGTAAATCTCCAACTTGTCCCAAACATTTATCGGTGATCCAGTTTGGCCGTATTTAGGCGGTCCAGTCTACCGTACTTAATCTAATATGTTTCCTTGACGAAGGTTGTAGTTACCATAGAGAACCGCCAGGGCCAGGCAGAGGCCGATGCCGATCAGCGCCAGGCGGCGGGTCAGCCGGTCGATCTCGTTGCGTAGCGGCGAAGATTCCAGGGCGATAGCCTGGAGCGATTTGCCGATGCGCCCAAGTTCGGTCTTGGCGCCGATGGCACTGACCCGCATCAAGCCCTGGCCGCGCACCACCAGGGTGCCGGCAAACAGGGCGCCGCCGTCGGGAAACTTCGCCTGGGCCTCGGATTCGCCCGTCAGCATCGACTCGTCGGCCGCCAGTTCATGGGCCTGCAACACCACGCCATCCGCCGGCACCCGATCCCCTTCGGCCAGGATCAGGATGTCGTCGCGTACCACCTCGCGGCCGGCGATGCGCGTCTGCACGCCGTCGCGGATCACCAGCGCCCGGGGGCTGGACAGATCGCGCAGGGCCGCCAGGGCGGTTTCCGTGCGCCGTTCCTGCAGGATGGTGATGACCATGATGATGACCACGAAACCGAGCAGCACCAGGGCCTCGTGGACATCCCCCATAACCAGGTAGATAGCCCCGGCGCCCAGCAGCAGAAGGAACATGGGTTCGCGCACGACCTCGGCGGCAATGGCCGGCAAGATGCGGCGCTGGTCGGTGCCCAATTCGTTGGGCCCTTCGGCGGCCATTCGGACCTGGGCTTCCGCTTGGCTCAGGCCGCGGGGGATCGTATCGGTCATGTTGGCGGGAGGACCGCTTATGTCCGTGGTGTGGAACTCCGACTGTATCAGGAACTGCCGGAGTCCATCCCCGGCTCACAGGTGCAGTGCAAACCAGATCGCCGTGGCCGTCGCGGCCAGGGGCAACAGCACGGCCCAGGTGTAATGCCTGGCGATGGCCTCCTCCGGGTTGCCCCGGCGCAAGCCAGTGAACATGGCGCGAACCAGGTTTTCCCGATGCAGCAGGCTGGCACTGAGCACACCCAACACATGGATGGCCACTGCGCCTAGCATCAGGCCGGCGGCGACCTCGTGGACCTCCTCGAACAGCTCGCCACCCCATTCCAGATAGAGCGCCAAGCCGCTGGCCGCGACCAGGGCCGCCATGGCAAGCAGGAACAGGATCATGTAGCCCCCTGCGGGATTGTGCCCGGCCCAGTGGCCGGGCTCGCCCCGGACCACCCCGCGCAGATAGCCCAGCACTGCAGCCGGCGCCCGGATGAAACTGGAGAAACGGGCATGCCGGCTACCGGCCAGGCCCCAGAACAAGCGGAACACCACCAGGGCCGCCAGTATCAGGCCGGCCGCGACGTGCACCAGGCGCCAGGCCTCGGATTCGCCGGTGACATAGGCCACGGCGAAACAGCCCACCATGAGCCAGTGGTTGAATCGGGTGGGCAGGTCCCAGACCAGGATTTTTCGTATTTCCATGACGGCCTCCTAGCGGCTGGCGGCAACGCGGGGCATGCGGATTTCACCCTCGCCATAGCGGCCGTTCGTGGCGCCGGTATGGCAGGCATCGCATTGGGCCGGGCTCTTTACGCCGGTCCGCCAGACCTGCGCCGGCACCTCGTCGTGTTCGTGGCGGAACCATGCTGTGCCGGTGATGCGCCCATCCTTCGAAGCGTGCCGAGGTGACGACGCGGCATGGCTTTCCAGAAACCGGGTGATGTCCTTGCGGGTCTTGTCGTCCAGGCTGGCATCGCTGCCGAAATGCTTGTCCAGTCCGGCCATGACCGTGCGCCAACTGGATGCCGTGAGCAGCGCCGGCGGATAGGCCACATGGCAACTGCCGCATTCGCTGCGCCAGACGGGGTGGTTGGGGGTGACGAGAAGCTCGTCGGCCAGTACCGCGGTCGAGGTGAACAGGACACTGGCCAGGGCGATCAGCGCATGGGTGAATTTCATGATTGGGTTCCTTGCAGCAAAAAGGTGACGACATCGGCTTTTTCGCTGGCACTGCACTCCCGGCCCACCACCTCGCGGCAGTTACGGCGGAACCACTTCTCGGTCTTGACGAGATCGCTCAGGCGGGTTGGCTCCACCGCCGGCTGCATGGGCTGGATGGTCTTGCCGGTGATGGCATGTCGGCCGGGATTGCGGGGATCATTGCCGTGGCAGATGGTGCAGCGCGGCAGGCCGGCGGAAGTCGCCCAGGTGCGCTGGAACAGGGTCTGGCCGCGGCTGGCGGAGGGGGTAAAGCCCGGGCTGGTGCGCGCGGCTTCGCTGCTGTAATGGGCGAGCACGCCTCCGGCATTGGCTGTGCAGGCCCACAAGCCGGTGAGTAAAACGACGGCAAGTTTCATGGCATGGTCCTCGGGTGGTGGATGACGGTGCCATGATGTTCAAGCAACCTTGAACGGGTCTTAAGGCAAACTTAAGCCCAGCTTAAGAGGATCACGCCATGCGCATACTGATAGTCGAAGACGACCCGATCCTGGGCGATGGTTTACGTGCCGGGCTGCGTGCCCTGGGGTTTTCTCCCGATTGGCTGCGGGAGCCCGCCCCCGCCTGGCACGCTCTGAGCAGCGAGGAATACTCCGCCGTGGTGCTGGACCTGGGGCTGCCGGGGGAGGATGGCGTGAGCCTGCTGGCGCGCTTGCGCCGGGAGGGCAACAAGGTGCCGGTGCTGATTCTGACCGCCCGCGACGCCAAGGACGACAAACTTGCCGGTTTCGCCGCCGGCGCCGACGACTACGTGGTGAAGCCGGTGGACATGGAGGAACTGGCCGCCCGTCTGCATGCCCTGATGCGCCGTGCCCACGGCGTGGCCCAGACCCGCCTGGTGTGCGGCGCGGTGGAACTGGACCCCCAGGCCCGCCGGGCCTGGCGCGGCGGTGAGCCGGTGGATCTGTCGCCGCGGGAATTCGCGGTGCTGGAAAAACTCATGACGGCGGCCGGCCGGGTGCAGTCCAAGGCACAGTTGGAGTCCGCCATCTACGGTTGGGGCGAGGGGGTGGAGAGCAACGCCGTGGAGGTGCACGTCCACCACCTGCGCCGCAAGCTGGGCAACGAATTCATCCGCACCCTGCGCGGCATCGGTTATCTGGTGGATGCCCGCTCATGAAGCGGCCCGCCTCCCTGCAGGGCCGTTTGATCTTCGGGGCCATTGCCGTGCTGCTGGTGTGTGCCCTGGCCGCCGGTTATGGCGGCTATCGCGCCGCCCGGCACGAGGCCGACGAGCTGTTCGACGCCCAACTGGCCCAGGTGGGACAGACCCTGTTGACGCTTGCCCGCGCCGGTGACGACGACATCGCCGAAGAGATCGGCAAGAGCCGCCATCACTACCAGACCCGGCTGGTGTTCCAGGTCTGGCATGGCGGCACCCAGGACGCTGCGCCCCACCTATTGCTGCGCTCCCCCGGAATCGGCCGGGAACTCCTGCCGGTGTCGGGCGAAGGCTTTTCCTATGCCCGGCTGGCGGATGGCGTCTACCGCATCTACGGCGCGGCTGATCCCCATTCCCGGGTCCGCGTGGTGGTGGGCCAGAGCCTGACCATCCGCCAGGAACTGGTGCGCGGCATCGCCTGGAACAACGCCTGGCCGTTTCTCCTGGTACTGCCGGCTTGGGCCCTGGCCATCGCCTGGCTGGTGAACCGCACCCTGGCGCCGGTGCGCGGCCTGGCAGCGGAGGTGTCGGCGCGGGGCGCGGGCAACCTGGTGCCGCTACGGGGCCGGACGGTTCCCGACGAATTGCGCCCCCTGCTGGAAGCCCTGAACGACCTGATCGGCCGCCTGGGCAGCGCCATGGAGAACGAACGGCGCTTCACCGGCGATGCCGCCCACGAACTACGTACCCCCATCGCCGCCCTGCTGGCCCAACTGGACGCCCTGCGCCTGGCGCCGGACCCGGCCAGTCGCGACGGGGCCATCGTCAAGGCGCGGGCAGCACTGGATCGGATGGCGCGCCTGGTAACCCAGTTGCTGATCCTGGCGCGCCTGGAAGGCGTGGCGTCGCCGCAAGGCGAAGTCCTGGACCTGGCCGAACTGGTTCGGGAGGTCTGTGGCGAGTGGGCCGAACCCGCCGTGGCCAGGGACATCGATCTCTCCCTGGAGGCAGCGGAAACCCCACTCCATTGCGAGCCGGAAGGACTGCGCATCCTGTTGCGCAACCTCCTCGACAACGCCCTGCGCTACACCCCGCCCGGCGGGCGGGTGGAAGTCGGCGTCAGCGCTGCCGCGCCGGGGTTGGGTCCGGTCATCCGGGTGGCCGACACCGGGCCCGGCATTCCCGCCGAACGGCGCCATGAACTCGGGAAACGCTTCCATCGACTCCAGTCCGCCGGTCCTGACGGAGTCGGCCTAGGCCTGTCCATTGTGTTGCGCATCGCTGAACGCCACTCGGCCGAAGTCGTTTTTGGTAAAGGGTTGGATGGTCGCGGGCTGAGCGTGGATATCCAATTCCCAACTAGACGTTGTTGAAATCCAACTGGGCTAGCTGGATCAGCACCGCAACGACCATTGCCAAGGCATTGAACACCAAGGGTTATCCGGGGTTTAACGGCCTTCTGCCAGAATCATCGAAATTTTTCGAGATATCAGATGTAAGTCATTGATTGTTATGAACGGTTATTTTTTTGTGTTGAATTGTTGTGCCATAATCCTTGTCTCTGGCCGGTCCAGGCGCTTGCAATTCCAGTGATATTGGTTGCACGTTCATACGACAGACCAGAACCAACGCCACCGGCGAGGGGTCACACCTTTCGCCTGGTGCGTGGCGAGCGCATCGGCGGTAAGGTGCGTCAGATCACCGTTCTCAATCTCGGTCGCCAC